>NZ_JASGFR010000001.1:0-210591 GCF_047605405.1 Rhodomicrobium sp.
GCGCGCAGATAAGCGGCGCGGCAGGTGTTGACCATCAGATAGGCCACCGTCATCGGCCCGACGCCGCCCGGCACCGGCGTGATCGCGCCCGCGACATGCTTCGCGCTCTCGAAATCCACGTCGCCGACGAGCTTCGACTTGCCGTCGAGCGCCGGCACGCGGTTGATGCCGACATCCACCACGATCGCGCCCGGCTTGATCCACTTGCCCGGAATCATGCTCGGGCGCCCCACGGCGGCGACGAGCACATCCGCGCCCGCGACGACGTCGGGCAGATCGCGCGTCTTCGAGTGCGCGATGGTGACGGTGCAGTTTTCCTGCAACAGGAGATGCGCCATCGGCTTGCCGACGATGTTCGAGCGGCCCACGACGACCGCGTTCGCGCCCGCGAGGTTCGGGTGAACGCTCTTGATGAGCTTCAGGCAGCCGAGCGGCGTACACGGCACGAAACCGGGCAGCCCCGCGAACAGCTTGCCCGCGTTCACCACATGGAAGCCGTCGACGTCCTTCTCGGGCGCGATGGCGGCGATGGCGTCGTCCGCGTCGAGATGCGAGGGCAGCGGAAGCTGCACGAGAATGCCGTCGACCGCCGGATCGGCATTGAGCCGCGCGATCAGCGCCAGCAGCCCCGCGCGGTCGATATCGGCGGCGGGGCGCTCTTCCACGGAATGGAAGCCGAGTTCGCGCGCGAGCTTCAGCTTCGAGCGCACGTAGACCTGGCTCGCCGGGTTCTCGCCGACCAGCACCACCGCGAGCCCCGGCGCGCGCCCGGTCTTCTCCGCGAACGCCGCCGCGAGCTTTGCCGCCTCGGCCTTGATTTCCGCCGCCATGGCGACGCCGTCCAGTATCTTCGCTTCAGCCATCGCGCTCACCTTCTTTCCTTACCGCACCGCCTCAGCCGAAAACCGCGTGAATTTTCCGGGGCGATGCTTTCGACGCATCGCCTTGTCCGAAAACCGCGCACCACTTTTCGGGGCGATGCTTTCGCCGCATCGGGCCATAAGAAACGCATACACCCTCCGGCGCGATGATTCAGCCCGTCTTGTCGAGAGACAGGGCAATTTTCGCGAGCAGGTCATCGGCATCGCCCGCAACCGCCACCGTCTTCAGCCGCGATTTCTGCCCCGCCGCCATGGAAACGGTCGATTTCGGCACGCCGAGCCAGCCCGCGATGAGCACCACGAGCGCGGCATTCGCCTTGCCGTCTTCCGGCGGCGTCGTGACATGAGCCTTCAACACGGGCTTGCCGTCGAACGCCTCGACGCCCGCGACGCGCGCCGAACTCGCCTTCGGCGTCAGCCGCACGTGAAGCAGCACGCCGCCGGGCTTCGGCGTCGCGGGAAGCGACATCGCGCTCAACGGACCGGCGCTAAAGGATCCACCCGAAGATGACGACATCGCGCAGGAAGATCAGGCCGAGGATCAGCACCACCGGCGACAGGTCGAGGCCGCCGAGATCGGGCAACACGTTGCGGATCGGGCGAAGCAGCGGCTCGGTCAGGCGATAGAGGCCGTCCGCGATGGTGTAGACCACGCGATTGCGGCGGTTCACCACGTCGAAGGCGATGAGCCAGCTCAGGATGGCGCTGATGATGATCACCCAGATGAAGAGCGAGATCACCATCGCGATGAAACCGAAAAATGCGTGCATGTGGCCGTGCTCCCCGCCAGCGCGGTGAACTTGACATTCGATTCACCCGTGCGGCGGGCACCCTATCGAATGTCAAATTCGTAACCGCAAAGGATTCAATAAATTGCCAGTGCTCTCAAGGCGCATGCGTTTGCTCGCGAGTAGGGAGAGGGAAAACAGACGTGCGCGCCTGAGCACTGGCTCAACGTTGCTTGTTTAGCTTGATTGGAACGGTCGCATCAAGGGGCTTTGGCTGAAGCGGATGCGCTTGCGGTGCGGCGATGCGCGCGGGAAGGCGCTGGCGCGGCGGGTGTGCGCCGGGGCTTGCGTCGGGCGGCGCGGCAGGCGCAGACATCGCCGACGCGCCGGAAGACCCGGGGGCTCTGGCGAATGACGCTGCGGCGGAGCAAAAAGAAAAGGCCGCCCGAAGGCGGCCTTTCCATGAAATCCGGTTTAAACCAGATTAGAACTTCAGACGCAGGCCGCTGATGACCGCGTCCGTCGAGTTCAGCTTGAGATCGACACCGCCCGTGTCCTTGGCTTCGAGATCGATGTGCTGATAGATCGCATAGACGTCGAGAGCAGCCGCATCGAAGGCCTGGATCACGCCAGCGCCGTAACGCTCGGCGGTCGAGGAACCGATCCGCACTCCGTCACCTGTATTGTTAGCCTTGAAGAGCGCGCCCGCAGCGTAGTCGTCATACTGGCCGTATTCGCCGTAAACCGTCGTCGCACCGTAGTCGAGGAAGCGCTTCGAGATACCGGCCTGAATGTAGAAGTAGCTGGCGTCCTGAACGGAGACAACCGCCGGGTTCGTGATTTCACGCGAGCCTGCGGCGAACGAAGCATAAAGGCCGGTCGGAACGTGCTGAGCAGAAATCGAGCCGCTCAACACTTCGATTTTCGAGCTCTTGCCAGTGCTGTTAGCCAAGATCTGGCTGCTGTCGACGCCAAACCCGACGCGGTTGTTCGATGTCGCGGGAGTTGATGCGCCATTGTTATCGCTATTGATGCCCGACCAAGCATAACCGATGCCGGCGGCGACGCGGATGGAGTTGAACTCCTTCTGGTAGCGCAGCGCGACGTCGTAGAAGTCGTTACCGGCGAACGAAGCTGAAACGATGAAGCCGTACAGCGAAGGCGTGTCGTAGCGGACGGCTTCGACGCGGCTCGAGTCCAGCGAGTTCCAGAACACGCTGGTGTTCAGGTTGCTGCGGTTGTTGCCGTCGGTGGCCTTGAAGCCGGCAAAGTAGTTGTTATCCGAGTCGGAACCGATCGTCGGAGCCAGGTTCACGTACGTGATGTCCTTCGTCGCGACGTTCTGCAGACCGACGGTCACGCGACCAAACGTCTTGCTTTCGATCCAGGCGTTGTTCTGGCGCGTGCGAAAACCGTCCGTATCCCAGTTCTTGCCAGCGGAATTGTCATAAGCGACGGTGCCGGAAGCGGCGTCACGGTATTCGAATTCCTGATAGAAGCCGGCCTTCAGGTCGGACGAGATCGTGCCCGAGCCCTTGAGGCTGATGCGCGAGGAAGACTGCGTGTTGTCAACGATGTACGCATCGCTGTTCTTGCCGTCGTCCCACGCCAGGATAGCCTTGTTGACCTGACCGGAGATCGTCAGCGAAACCTTGCGGTTGCCCTTGCGAGCCGTAGTGGCTTCGAGCTCGGCGACGCGCGCTTCGAGATCGTCAGCGCCAAGGTCAGCCGCCTTGGCAGAAGTGGTAGCGAAGGAGAGGCCGCCCATCATAAGGCCAGCAGCCGCGACAAGCGCAAAGGCGCTCGTCTTGTTGAAGATTCCCCCAGTCATGCCCATATTCCCTTTTCTCAGCGCCAAATTTGTTTGCATTGGCCGCTACGCATCTGCTTTCCCTGCGCGCTGCCATCGGTGAACCCCACGTCACCTTTTTAGTGGAGCACGCTGACAATCTACACCAACCACAGGTTGCATTGGAACCCATCCAAACTGTTCTTGGGCTGACCGGTGCAAATCGGCCACGGTGGGTCATTCCGGGTCAAGTGACGGAAATTACAGCATAATTTCGATATTTCCGTTCAGGTGTGCTCCGTACGCCTCTTTAAGCCGGGAGCGCGGCCCAGGCGTCGCCAGCGCGGCGCAGTTCGGGAATCGGGGCGGTTGCCGGATGATTTCGGACGCGATTGGGCGCCCGGCGGCGGGGACAATGATAACGAGTCAGGCTCGTTTTGGCGCTCACGCGGAAATTATTGCGATAAAGCCGGCGATGTCCGGGATGAATATTGCTCATTGATGGTTTTGAGGGCGGGTTCGGTCAGAATCCGCGCTCTAGCCACGCGGGCGGACGTTTGCCTACCTGAAGTTGAGTCGCCCCTGCGCCGGGTGGAGCGCGTCCCTCAGTGCCCTGATTGCCGATTGAGGGCGTCTCACGCTCTCCGGTATGGAGGCGCTCCGGTCTCGTCGAGCGCGTCCCGCAGAACCAGCGCGATGTGGTCTGGCTTGCGGCCGGTGCCGTTCGCGATCTGGTGGCGGCACGAGAAGCCGTTTGCGACGAGCCGCGTGTCGGCGGGAGCCGCGCGCATCGCGGGCAAAAGCGACGCCTCGGCCATGGATTGGGAAACCTCGTAATGCTCGGCTTCAAGGCCGAAGCTGCCCGCCATGCCGCAACAGCTCGATTCCACGATTTCGGCTTCCAGTCCCGGAATTGCGCCGAGCGTCTTCCTGAGCGCCTTCATTGTGCCGAACGCCTTCTGGTGGCAGTGCCCGTGCACCAACACCTTTTGCGATGCGCCATCCTTCAGCGGCAGCACGAGGCCGTTGCGCTGGATCTCGCGCGACAGGAATTCCTCGAACAGAAAGAGCTGCTTGCCTGCCGCGCCCACTTCCGCGCCGAGGCCGAGGCAATAAAGCTCGTCGCGCAGCGACAGGAGGCACGACGGTTCGATGCCGATCACGGGCGTTTTCGTCTCGATGGCGGGGCGCAGCGCGGCGAGCACGCGGGCGCCTTCGCGGCGCGCTTCGTCTACGAGCCCGTGGGTGAGGTAGGTGCGGCCGCAGCAGAGCGCGCGGTCTCTTTCCGCATCGTCGGGGGCGGGCGAAAGCACGCGCACGCGATAGCCGCACGCGGTCAGCACTTGCGTCGCCGCCGCCGCGATTTCCGGCTCGAAATGCGTCGCAAAGCAATCGGCGAAGAGATAGACATCGCCGCGCGGCGCGGGCGTTTCCGCAACTCGATGCTCGTATTGCCGCCGCGCGGGCATCGGCAGCGGCGCCTTTGCGGCGATCCCGAACAGGCGCTCGGCGAGCTTTGCCGCCAGCTTCGAGCGGTTGCGAAAGCCGATGGCGGCGCGCAGGAGCCCGCGGTGATAGGTCGTCCAGCGCGGCAGGTTCGCGAAAAGCCACGTGCGCCGCGGCACGCCCTGCACGGCGTTGCGCTGCGCAAGATATTCCGTCTTGATGAGCGTCATGTCGACCGCGCTCGGGCATTCCTTCTTGCAGCCCTTGCAGGACACGCACAGGTCCATTGCCTCGGCGAGCCGCGCGTCCGTGAACGGCTCGGCGCCATACTCCCCGTTGAGCGCGGCCTTGAAGGCGGCGACGCGGGCCTCCGGCGAATGCGCCGGGTCGTCTGTGACGCGGAAGCTCGGGCACATGAGGCCCTTGCCTTTCTTGCGGCAGTCGCGGCTGTGCATGCAGACCGCCACGGCTTTCGCGTAATTGCCGCCGGTGGCGGGAATGCCCGAGTAGGCGTCGCCGATGCCATAGGTGTCGTAGGCCGACCAGTCGAGGTAGGTTTTCATACAAAGGCTCCCGTCAGGGGGGCAGAAGCAAGAAGGCGGCCATGCAGGAGGGAAATTGCCCGATTTCGCTTCACGCGCGGCGACGAAGCGCGGGGCCTATCTCATATCTTTTCCGGCGCGTGAAACCCATTTATAATGTGCTGCAAGGTTCGGCCCAAAGAAAGAGGTTAGAGAATAGTCTTCGATCCGCTTTTCCGGCTCGGTCCGCCGGGGAGGCGTCAGCGCTTTGACAGGCGGTAAGCCTGAGAAGGAGAGAGCGATGGGAGGCAACGAAACCACCAAAGTCGATGCGAACTCTCAGAGCGAAGAGATTGCCGCCGATCCAGCCGCTGGCGTTGCGAGCGGGCAGGAGGACCGGCCTTTGGCGGCCGCGATAGAAGATGCCGCCCTCGCGTCGCCGAACCCGGATGACGTTGCTGAGGCCGAGACCGCTCGCGGCGACGATGCGCGTGCAGTGGAAAGCGAAATTCCGCCGCCCGATGGCCAGCCCGCTCATCACGAGACTTCGTTGGCGGATGCCGCGGAGGCTCGTCAGGAGGCACCGGCTGCGCAGCCAGCAGCTTCGCATGAGCCGCCGCCGCCCGGTGCTCCCGATCTGATCCTCGACGAGCGGCTTTCGTCCGCAGCCGCCCCATTTCTTTATCTTCTGGCGATCATCCTGCTCGCGGTGGCAGGCTATCTTGTCTATTCATTTTTATAAGATAATTCAGTAATTTATAAGACAGTGCCGGTCGCCGTTCCTGTCGGCGTCATCACGCAGGCTTGTAGCCCCCCATGCGGCAGACGATGTCCCATTCTTCGGGCTTGACGGGCTGAACGGACAGCCGAGAGTATTTCACCAGCGCCATATCGGAGAGCTGCGGTTCGCTCTTGATTTCGGCAAGCGTGACGGGCTGGGGAAAAGGCGCGACCGCAACGACGTCCACGCAATTCCACCGTCCGGTCGGATCTGTCGAATCCGGGTGAATTTCGTTCAGGACGCGGACCACGCCGACAATGCGCTTTTCATGCACGGAGTGATAGAAGAAGCCGAGGTCGTCCTTTTTCATCGCCCGCATGTGTTTCTGCGCGAGCGCGTTGCGGACGCCGCTCCACTCCTCGCCCTTGGCCCCGGCCTTGAGTTGATCGTCCCAGGAAAATGTCCCCGGTTCCGTCTTGAAAAGCCAGTACGCCATTGCGCCGTCAGTTTCCGTTGAAGCCCATGTCCACCAATGTTGCGGCAAGTATGGGACCGAGTTTTCCCGTCTGCAAGAACACGACGAGCATGTCGCCGTCTTTCGACAGCGCGTCTACCGGCAGCGAATAGGAAGTGGGCGCGCCCAGCCAGTCTCCGGCATCCGTCAAGCGGCGCACGACGTTTGTATAAGCAACCATTTGTCCGGCATTATCGCCCGCGCCGATTTTCTCCGACCGCGAGCGGAGCACGGTTGCGACCCAGAGCTTGCCGCTGCGATGGCGCGAGGGAGTGGCGCTTTCGCCGACCTCTATAAAGAGATTTCCATCTTCCTGGCGGACGGAGAGAGACACGGACTGGCTCGCGAGCGTGGCCGATGTGGACTTGATCGCCGCGTCGATCTCGCTGAGGTTGCTGCCGACGCAATTGCGCATGCCGTTCACGACGGCCAGCGGCGTGAAAACCTCGCCCCTGGTGAGAAGAGCTGCATAATCGCGCTGGCGTTCGCCATATTCGGGGCGTGCCAGCGTGTCTTTCCAGCCGAGATAGTCCCAGTAATTGACCGGGAAACTCAGCACCACGATGCCGGGCCGACGCGAAAGCTGTTGCAGTATCCTGTGCGCGGGCGGGCAGCGGGAGCAGCCTTGACTCGAGAACAATTCCACAACGGATGTCTTCTCGCTCGGCGAAGCTGCAAGCGTCGCGCTTACCGCGCACATAATGGCGAGAGCGCCAGTGAGGAAAAGCTGGCCAACCGATGCTAAGCGCGTCAAGAGAGCCTCCGAAATCGATGGTCCGCTTTCTACCTTGCGCAGGAAGACCTTCAACTGCCAGTCACGACTCCCTGTTTTTCTTCACGTTTCGGCGATGCAAACTGCGAAAGCTATGCCGTGAATGAGATGGCATGCGGCAAGTTTCTGAAATTATGAGATTTTCTTCGCAATCGGGCTGCTTCGACGCGCCTTTGGGCACGTCGTTACTCGAATTGTGTGCCCTTGCCGAGGGGGAAGCCGCGCAGGAACTCGTCGCCGCCTACAGCACGCTTGCCCGCGCGCTGCACCCTTGTGAGCCGCACGGCCTGCGAGCCGCATGCGACCGTCAGATGCCCGTCGAGAAGCTGTCCCGGATCGCCCTTGCCGGGCACCAGCACCGAACGCAGCACCTTGACGCGCTCGCATTTGCCTCCAAGCAGCGCCTCGAACCAGGCGCCGGGATATGGAGAGAGTCCGCGGATCTTGTCGTGCACTTCGGGCCCCGGACGCGACCAGTCGATCCGCGTTTCGTCCTTCGAGATCTTGGCGGCGTACGTCACGCCTTCCTCGGATTGTGGCGTGAAGGCGAGTTCCCCGCGCGGAAGCCGGTCGAGCGCCGTCAGCATCAGCGGCGCGCCCATGAGCGAAAGGTGATCGTGGATTTCGCCCGCAGTGGCGTCGGCGCCGATGGAAATCCGGTCCGCGAGCGCGATAGGGCCGGTGTCGAGGCCCTCCTCCATTTTCATCACCATCACGCCGGTTTCGGCATCGCCCGCGATGATCGCGCGCTGAATGGGCGCGGCGCCGCGCCATCGCGGCAAAAGAGAGGCGTGCAGGTTGAGACAGCCAAGCGGCGGAGCGGCGAGCACCGGCTTCGGCAGGATCAGCCCATAGGCGACGACCACGGCCACGTCCGCGCCGAGCGCCGCGAACTCCGCTTGCGCCTCGGGCTTTTTCAGCGATTTCGGCGTGAGGACATGCAAACCCGCTTCTTCGGCGAAGGCATGGACGGGCGATTTTTTCGGCTCCATGCCGCGCCCGGCGGGTCTCGGCGGCTGCGTATAAACGCCGACGACATCATGTCCGGCGGCGACGATTTCGCTAAGGGTGGGAACGGAAAAGTCCGGTGTCCCCATGAACACGACGCGCAGAACCATTGGATCGGCGTCTCCTGAATGCTTTTTCGGCTGATCGCGAGCGCGGTTTTACGCGCTCGTAACGATCCGTGAGAGGGTTGTTAAAGCGCGCGGGGGTTGATTTTGCAAGCCGTAAGCGCGCGGACGTCGCGCAAAACGGGGAACACCGACATTTCAAGCGAGCTGTTCCGAACAAACCCGCAGTTTCGGCACCCGTCGCGCGGTTCCAGAAGTTGGTCAATAAGCCCGAGAGATGATGATGTCTTCCACTGCCGCGCCGCCGGTGAAGAAGCAAGTCGCGTCCGTAGTTTTCCCGTCGAGCGGCGTGTTGCGAATGGTGAGCTTCAGCGCCTTGAGCTTGTCGGCGATCTGTTCGAGCGCGGGGCCGGTGGGACGCGACCACGATACGCGCACCCAGCCCTTGAACGCGCCGCCCTCGTCCTCTTCGGCCGGGCCGAAATACGTGGCCAGTTCGTCGAAGCTCTTGATGTCGGAGCGGATGTTCGCGTCGAGCCGCTTCTTCGCGTCGGTGTATAGGGCGTTCTGGATCTCGCGAAGCAGAGCCTCGACCCCGGCGACGAACTCCGCGCGGGGCAGCGCATGCGATTTCACCTTGGGGCCATCGCGCAAGGCATCGCGGCGCGTGAACGTGACGTTGCCGCCGCTCGCGTCGCGCGGGCCGATTTCGAGGATGAGCGGCGCGCCGCGGCGCACCCAGTCCCAGCGCTTGTCGGCCGATTTGATCTTGCGGCTGTCGATATGCGCGCGGATCGGCTCACCGAATGCCGTCTTCGCGTTAAGCTCCGCCGCGAGGCCCGTACAGAATTCGACCACGGCCGCGTCTTCCGGCTTGTCGCGCAGCATCGGCACGATGACGATCTGTTTCGGCGCGATGGCGGGCGGAAGGCGCAAGCCGTCGTCGTCGCCGTGCGTCATGATCACGCCGCCGATGAGCCGCGTGGACACGCCCCAACTCGTTGTATGGCAGAGAGCGAGTTCGCCCGCCTCGTTCTGGAAGCGGATGTTTTGCGCCTGCGCGAAATGCGTTCCGAGGTAATGCGAGGTTCCGGCCTGAAGGGCCTTCCCGTCCTGCATCATGGCTTCGATCGAATAGGTGTTTTCAGCGCCGGGGAAGCGCTCGTTCTCGGGCTTTTCGCCCGCTACGACCGGCATCGCCAGCACATCCTCGGCGAAGCTGCGGTAGACTTCCAGCATGCGGAGCGTCTCGGCCATGGCGTCGGCCTTGTCGGCATGCGCGGTGTGGCCCTCCTGCCAGAGAAACTCCGCCGTGCGCAGAAACATGCGCGTGCGCATTTCCCAACGGACCACGTTCGCCCACTGGTTGATGAGGATGGGCAGGTCGCGGTAGCTCTTGACCCAGCGCTGGAAGGCGTCGCCGATGATCGTTTCCGACGTCGGGCGCACGATCAGCGGTTCCTGAAGCTCGGCTTCGGGATCGGGTACGAGCTTGCCATCGATGTTCTTGAGGCGGTGATGGGTGACGACCGCCATTTCCTTCGCGAAGCCTTCCACATGCTCCGCTTCCTTGGCGATGAAACTCATCGGGATGAAGATCGGGAAATAGCAGTTTTCGTGCCCGGTCTCCTTGATGCGCTCGTCGAGCCCCTTCTGCACCCGCTCCCAGATGCCGTAACCCCACGGCTTGATGATCATGCAGCCGCGCACGGGGGAGATTTCCGCAAGATCCGCATCGCGGACAACGGCCTGATACCACTCGGGAAAATTCTGTTCGCGCGTTACGGAAAGGGCGTGCTGCGACATGGCGAAAACCTGTTCCTGGGGCGGCGCCTGCGGCCGCCCGAATGTCCGGTGTGTGAAGGCGGCTTACTCGTCGCGGGTTGCGAGCGTCAGCGCGTGTGTGAGGTCGGTGCGAGAGATGAAGCCGACAAGCTTGCCCTCGTCGAGCACGGGGAAGCCGCGCGTGCGAAGCTTCACCATGAGTTCCAGCACCTTGGTCAGTGGCGTTTCCGGCTCGACATGAACGATGTCCTTCATCATCACTTCGGCCACCGTCTTGGACATCACCTCTCCGTAATGCGGCATGAGGTGGCTGGTGTCGAAGATGAACGCCTTCAGGAAGTCGAGCTTCGTGACGAGACCGACGAGCACGTCGTCGTCGACGACCGGAAATGAATTGTAGTCGTTATGATCGAACAGCGCGCCGAGTTCGCGGAGTGTCAGCGACGAAGGAACGGATTCGACGTCCTTCGTCATGAACTGACTGGCATGCCACTCAAGAAAGCGATGCATCGGCATGGAAAGTCTCCGTGTCTCTCAAAAGGCGGTTCGGAAATCTCGTCATCCGGCGCGGGGTCATCGCGCCGTTCGACATTTCGTAAAACACACGCCTTCCCAGGTCTACGGGATATTTCGCGGAGCGACGCCGTTGGCGGTAAACGGCGGCCTTTCGAGTCCGTTGAGCCTTGCCTGGAAGTCGGCGAAGCTGATGCCCTTGCCGCCGCGTTCGCGGAAATAGACGTGTTGCGCGAACCTGCGCATGGGGGCGGTGCCGAGCGCGGCCGACAGGAGAGCGTTCGGCGGTGCGAGGTTGAGCGCGAGCCGCGTCAGGTGGCTGAGGCCGAAGCGCGGCAATTCCTTCGCGAGCGCCACCTCCGGCGATGGCCCGAGATGCAGGAGGTGATCGGCCACGACTTGCGCCGCGCGCCGCCCGTACTGGAAGGCGAAGCCGACGCCGCCGCCGGTTGTCGGCGAAGCCATGCCCGCCGCGTCGCCGATCAGCGTCACGCCGTCGGTGGCGAACGGACGAACCACGCCGCCGCACGGAATGCGCCCTGTCCGCCGTTCCACGAGACTTGCATCCTCGAAACCGAAGATCGGCGCGGTCTTGGCGAGGAAGGCGGCCAGACGCGGGCGGCGCCCCGGTCGGGCGGCAAGCCCCGCATGAAAAAGCGAGGGGCCGGGCGCAACCCAGGCGATATGCCCCGGCGCAAGCCGCGAATCGAGGAAGCAGTGCAGAAAGCGCGGGTCTGCATTCAACCCGTCATATTCGTGCTCGGTGGCGAGCATGAAGCGCTCGTTCAGCCCAAGCCCGAAGGCTCGCGCCACGGCCGACTGCGCGCCATCCGCGCCGATGATGTGCCGTGCGGAGATGTTGACGCCCTTGAAAACGAATACGCCGTCCTTGCGCTCCGCGCCCTGAAACGGGGTACGCCAGAGGATTTGCGCCCCCGCCCGCTGCGCTTCCTGCGCGAGCCAGCCGAGGACGCGCCCGGTATCCGTTGTCACAAAGAAGCTGTCCGGCGCGAACAGATCGACGTGGCGGAGGTTGGGAGCGTAAAGCCGCACGCCGTAAACGCGCCGCGTCAGGGTGTAGGGGAGGTCGATTTCCTGCGCCGCTTCCTTGGTCAGGATGCCCGTCGAAGACACATGCTGGCCGGCTGCTGCCTTCGGTTCGAGCACGGCCACTTTCAGCCCGCGGATGGCCGCCGTCTTGGCGGCTACCAAGCCTGCGAAGCTTGCACCGGCAATGACGAGATCATAGGGATGGGGAGTGCGTACCATGGCTTAAAATTTTCTCTAGGATGCAAACAAACTATCCTCTCCGAGAAATGTGGCGGTTGTACAGTCCTATTGCACTGCAACACTCTGCTCGCGGTTAATGCCTTCAAGCATAATGACGCGTTTACATTGTGCCGCCCGTGCGCCACATATCGCATCAAATTTTCTCACTCGCCCCCGGAGCGAACGGAATGACTGCTTACGATCACAAAATCCAGAACCTCGGCTTTCAGGGGTTCGTCAATACCGTCTTTGACCGCGTCGCCACACGCTACGACCTGATGAACGATCTGATGTCGGGCGGCGTGCACCGCATCTGGAAGGATGCGGCGATCAACTGGCTCGCTCCGTCGAAGTCGAGCGCGTCGCTCTTGATCGACGTCGCGGGAGGCACCGGCGACATCACGAAGCGGTTCCTCAAGGCGGCCGGTCCCGGATCGCGTTCGATCATCACCGACATCAACCATTCGATGATGGACGCGGGCCGCGACAAGCATCCCGAGTTTGCGGGCAAGGTGTCGTTCGTGCAGGCGAACGCCGAGAGCCTGCCCTATCGCGACAACACGTCCGACTTCTACACGATCTCCTTCGGCATCCGGAACGTGGACAACAAGCAGAACGCGCTGAACGAGGCTTTCCGCGTGCTGAAGCCGGGCGGGCGCTTCCTCTGCCTCGAATTTTCGCGCGTGCAGGTGCCCTTGTTCGACAAGGTCTACGAGGTCTATTCCGATGCCGTGGTGCCGCCGCTCGGCCGCGTGGTGGCGGGCGACGCCGAGCCCTATCGCTACCTTGTGGACAGCATCCGCGCCTTCCCGGACCAGAAGAAGTTCGCCGGCATGATCGAAAAGGCAGGCTTCAGCCGCGTGCAATATCGCAACCTGTCGGGCGGTATCGCGGCCATTCATTCCGGCCTGAAGCTCTGATCAAACATGACGTGAGGCCCGTCCCGCCGTTCAGGCGGGACGTTTTAGGTCAGGTAGCCGGTCTTCTGTGGCGCGACCCGCGCCTCGCCGTGCCCGCGCCGCGCCGCCTGACGCTATCCTGTTTGCAGCCCGAACGCCGCGTGAAGGCCGTCGCGCAGCCGAATACCGTGCTGGTCGTCCCGATTCTGTTCTGAACGCCGCGCGAGCGCTGTCCGCTCGCCCGAAAACCCTTGCATTTCCATATTTCTGTATTTATAGAAATACAGGAATTGAGGGCGACAATGGCTGACACTACGCAGGACGAACAGATCGCGCGCTATGCCGACATGATGGCAGCGCTCGGCACCGAGACGCGGCTTCGCATCGTGCGCCTTCTTTTGTCCGCGCACCCTTATGGCCTCGTCGTCGGCGAAATCGGCTCGGAACTCGGCATTCCGTCCTCGACGCTCTCCCACCATCTCGAAAAGCTGAAGAACGAGGGCCTCGTGAAGGTCCGCCGCGAAAGCACGTTCCTTCGCTACACGGCGAATACGCAGGCGCTGCAGGACATTCTCGCCTTCCTCTTTGCAGAATGCTGCACGCGCAACCGCGCCATCAGCCCGGAAGAAGTCACCTGCTGTCAGGAGCACACACCATGAGCGACACCGATGTGAAGGAAGCCGTGCGCGACCGTTACGGCGAAGCGGCAAGGCGCGTGAGCGAGGGGCGGTCGTGTTGCGGCGGCAATGCGGCGCTCGAAGGTTCCGCCCCGATCACGTCGAACCTCTACGACGTGTCCGAGAAGGGGATGCTACCCGAAGCGGCGGTGCTGGCTTCGCTCGGCTGCGGCAATCCCACGGCGCTGGCGCAGCTCGCGCCGGGCGAAACCGTGCTCGACCTGGGCTCAGGCGGCGGCATCGACGTGTTGCTTTCCGCGCGGCGCGTCGGACCCACCGGCAAGGCTTACGGCCTCGACATGACCGACGACATGCTGGCGCTCGCCCGCGAGAACCAGCGGCAAGCGGGCGTCGAGAACGTCGAGTTCCTGAAAGGCGAGATCGAAGCCATCCCGCTGCCCGACAATTCGGTGGACGTCATCATTTCGAACTGCGTCATCAACCTCTCGGGCGACAAGGACCGCGTGCTGCGCGAGGCGTTTCGCGTGCTGAAGCCGGGCGGGCGCTTCGCCGTGTCCGACATCGTCACGCGCGGCGAAATCCCGGACGACATCCGCAGGAACGTGCTCGCCTGGGCGGGCTGCATCGCGGGCGCGCTGGAAGAAGGCGAATACGCGCAGAAGCTCGCCGCCGCCGGCTTCGAGGCCATCGGCATCGAGCCGACGCGCCTTTATCGCGGCGAGGACGCGCGCGAGTTCCTGAGCGGCAAGGGCATCGATGTGGACGCGATTGCCGGGCAACTCGACGGCAAGCTCATGAGCGCCTTCGTGCGCGCGGTGAAACCCAAGAAATCGTGCTGCTGCGCGTAAGGCAGGAGAGAGAAGAGATGACCGATCCCGTTTACAATGTCCTGTTTCTCTGCACGGGCAACACGGCGCGCTCGATCCTCGCGGAAGGCATCCTGCGCAAGGACGGCGCGGGCCGCTTCAACGCCTTCTCGGCGGGCAGCCAGCCGAAAGGCGTCGTCAACCCGTATGCGCTGAAGACGCTGGCGGCATACGACTACCCCGCCGACGGCTTCCGCTCGAAAAGCTGGGACGAGTTCGCCGCCGCCGATGCGCCGAAGATGGATTTCGTTTTCACCGTCTGCGACAACGCGGCAGGCGAAACCTGTCCCTTCTGGCCGGGGCAGCCGATGACCGCGCACTGGGGCATCGAAGACCCGGCGGCCGTCGAAGGCACCGACATCGAGAAGCAGCGCGCCTTCAATGATGCGTTCCGTTACCTGCGCAATCGCATCCAGGTCTTCACCGCCCTGCCGCTTCGCACCGTCAGCAAGCTCGCCCTTTCCGACACGTTGCGGGACATCGGCCGCATGGAAGGCGCAACGGCGAAGGCGGACCGCAGCGAATGAGCGAAGCGTCCGTGAAACTCGCCACAGCCGAAGCGCCCGCCGCGCTCGGCATCTTCGAGCGCTGGCTCACTCTGTGGGTCGCGCTCTGCATCGTCGTCGGTATTGCGGCGGGACACTTCGCGCCGTCGCTGTTTCAGACCATCGGCGCGGCCACGATGGCGGAGATCAACCTTCCGGTGGCGGTGCTCGTGTGGGTGATGATCATCCCGATGCTGCTTAAGATCGACCCGGCGGCGCTGCGCGAAGTCGGCGCGCACTGGCGCGGCATCGCCACGACGGTCGGGGTGAACTGGCTCGTCAAGCCGTTCTCGATGGCGCTGCTCGGCTGGCTGTTCATCGGCTACCTCTTCCGTCCGCTTCTGCCCGCTGACCAAATCGACAGTTACATTGCGGGGCTCATCCTGCTCGCGGCCGCGCCTTGCACCGCCATGGTGTTCGTGTGGTCGAACCTCGTCGATGGCGAGCCGCATTTCACGCTCAGTCAGGTGGCTCTGAACGACGCAATCATGGTGATCGCCTTCGCGCCCCTCGTCGGGCTGTTGCTCGGGTTGTCCGCGATCATGGTGCCGTGGGAAACGCTGCTGCTTTCGGTGCTGCTTTACATCATCATTCCGGTGCTGATCGCGCAAACCTGGCGCGCGGCGACGCTGCGCGTCGGAGGACGGGCGGCGCTCGATCGCACGCTGAAGGCGCTTGGGCCGTTTTCGCTGGCCGCCCTGCTGCTGACGCTCGTGCTGCTGTTTGGTCTTCAGGGCGAGCAGATCGTGCGGCAGCCTTTCATTATCGCGCTGCTTGCGGTGCCGATCGTCATCCAGGTCTATTTCAATGCGGGGCTGGCCTACTGGCTGAACCGGCGTTTCGGCGTGGCGTGGTGCGTGGCGGGGCCGTCCGCGCTCATCGGCGCGAGCAACTTCTTCGAGCTGGCCGTGGCGACAGCAATCGTGCTGTTCGGGTTCCAGTCCGGCGCGGCGCTGGCAACCGTGGTCGGCGTGCTGGTGGAGGTGCCGGTGATGCTGTCCGTGGTGCGCCTCGTCAGGTCGTCGCGCGGCTGGTACGAGCGCGGCGGGGCTCGCGCTTAGGCGCATGTCACATCCATACCGGAGACGGCCGGGAAAAGTCTGCCTCGTCGATGGCTGATGAACCCCGCGTTCCGAGGCAGCCGGTCGCTGTCACGCAGACGCTCCCTAATTGCATCGCCCGAGAGATACCGATAATGATGTGATTTGGTGTGCGTCAGCCTGTAGCCGCGCAGGGTGACTGCGCTTGCCGCCAAGGCTCCAGGGGACGCGCGATAAGGATCGACGAGACATGACTGATCTTCCCCCGCTTCGATTGGGCATCGCCGGTCTCGGCACGGTGGGCGCGGGACTGGTGTCCCTGCTGCACGAAAACGGCGCGGCCATCGCCGAACGCTCGGGGCGCAGCATCGAGGTCGCTGGGGTGTCGGCACGCAACCCCGGCAAGGATCGCGGCGTGGACCTCACGGGCATTGCGTGGTTCGCGAATGCCGCAGATCTCGCAAAAAGCGACGCCATCGACGTATTCGTGGAGTTGATCGGCGGCGAGGAAGGCCCCGCGCTTCAAAGCGTGGAAGCCGCGCTCGAAGCGGGCAAGCATGTCGTGACCGCGAACAAGGCGCTTCTCGCGCGCCACGGCGTCTATCTCGCCGGGCTTGCCGAGAAGAAGAACCTCGCGCTCAATTTCGAGGCGGCCATCGCGGGCGGCATTCCCATCGTGAAGGGGCTGCGCGAGAGCCTGCTCGGCAATTCCATAAGTCGCGTCTACGGCATTCTGAACGGCACGAGCAACTATATCCTGACCCGTATGCAGCGCGAGAAGCTGCCCTTCGCGGAGGTGCTGGCCGAGGCGCAGGCGCTCGGCTATGCGGAAGCAGACCCGAGTTTCGACATCGACGGACAGGATGCGGGCCACAAGCTCGCGCTTCTCGCGGCGCTCGCCTTCGGCGTCCGCCCGGACTTTGGCTCGATTCACCTCGAAGGCATCCGCCGCATCGAACCGTTCGATTTCGACGCCGCCGAGGAACTCGGCTACCGGATCAAGTTGCTCGCCGTCGCCATCCAGACAGAGGACGGCATCGAGGCGCGTGTCTCGCCAACCATGATCCCGAAGACAAGCGCTCTTGCCCGCGTCGACGGAGCGCTGAATTCCGTGGCCGTCGAGGGCGATTACGCTGGGCTGATCATCCTCGCCGGGCCGGGCGCCGGCGCGCGCGCGACCGCGTCGTCTGTGGCGGGGGATATCATCGACATCGCCCGCAACCATATCAGCCCCCCCTTCATCCTGCCCGTTGCGAGGCTTCGCCCCCAGACGCGGCCGGGCATGTCGTCGCATGAGGGCGGCTTCTACATTCGCCTCTCCGTCTACGACCGCCCCGGCGCCATCGCCGCCATTGCCACGCGCATGGCCGAACAGGATATCTCGCTCGAAAGCATCGTTCAGAGGCGCGCGCCGACCGATCTGCCCGGTTTCCGGCGACCGGGTAACGGAGCGGAATCTACGCCTGTCGTCCTCATCACGCATCGCACGCGCGAGGAACGTCTTCGCGCGGCGCTCGACGCTATCGTCGAGGATGGGCATGTGTCCGGCGTGCCCCAAACGATACGGATCGAGGCACTTTAAGTGCTACAGCTTTAGCCACCTGAGTTTCGCGGGAGGGCCAGGACCATGGCAAACGAGCCGTCATTCGCCAGACCGGCGAGCAGTCTCATGCGCACGCTTTCGCTCGATATCGCCCGTGTGACGGAGGGCGCCGCGGTCGCGGCGGCCAAACTCCGCGGGCGGGGCGACGAACGGCAGGCGGACGCCGCCGCCGCCACGGCCATGCATCGCGAGCTTGCCGAACTCGCCATCGACGGCCGCATCGTGGTCGGTGAGGGCGAGCGGGACGAAGTGTCTCTTCTCTACGAGGGGGAGGAACTGGGCGTCGGCGGGCAGCCCGTCGACATCGCGGTCGATCCGCTCGAAGGCACGACGCTCTGCGCGAAATCCCTGCCGGGCGCGCTGGCGGTCGTGACGATGACCGAGCGTGACTGCATGCTCAAGGTGCCGGACGTCTACATGGAGAAGATCGCCATCGGTCCGGGCTATGAACCGGGGCTGGTGAGCCTCGACCGCCCCATTGAACAAAATCTCGCGCGCCTCGCATCAGCGAAGGGCGTGCGCGTTTCCGAACTGACGGCATGCGTGCTCGACAGGCCGCGCCATGCGAGGCTGATCGAGGAGATCCGTTCAGCCGGCGCAGCCGTTGCTCTGATCGGCGATGGCGACATAGCGGGCGTGATCCAGACCTGCAAGCCGGACGAAACCGGCATCGATATCTACCTCGGCACGGGCGGTTCCGCCGAAGGCGTTCTCGCAGCCGCCGCGCTCGCCTGTCTCGGCGGCCAGATCGAGGGGCGGCTCTGGGGCCTCAATGACGAGCAGGTGCGGCACGCGGAGACGCTCGGCATCGAAAACCCCCGGAAGATCTTCCGTGTGGAGGATATGGTCTCGGGCGACATCATCTTCGCCGCGACGGGCGTAACGGACGGCCCGCTGCTGCCGGGCGCGCGCTTCTTCGACGGTCGCATCGAGACACACACCGTGATCATGCGCTCATCCACTCGCACCGTGCGCTGGATTCGCGCCGAGCATCTTGACGTCCGCAAGTTCCACCGCTGAATTCTGGCGGCTCCGTCTCACGTATGTGTAAGCAATTCAACATCGGAAACAAACATCGGCCCCAAAGCTGCGTTTGATGAACTCCCCGGCAAGAGCCGACACGCGCGTGTCGGCTCTTGCCATGCGAACCATCGTTCGCCGGAGAACTTTGCGTAAAGACCGCCGAGGCAGCGGGGGCATTGATGAAGATTGGGTTGCTTGGTTTATGGGCCGTCGTTCTGTTTCCGGCTCTGGCTGATGCGAAAGAGTGCGTCTATGCCGAAAACAAGAGCTTCCTCGCGCGCGTGGTGGCGGTCGACTCGGCGAAACGACATGCCTATGGCGGCGAGCAGAACGCGGGCGAGGTGATGGCCGAACCGTCTTTGCTCGGTGAGAAGGAAATCGTGCTTTTCTTCGAGCAGGGACCGCACAGCGCCTACACGAAATATATCCTCGACATCCTCGACAAGCACTGCGTCAAGGCAACGTTCTTCCTCAAGGGAAGCGCGGCGCTGGCAAATGCCGCGACCGTGCGCGATGTGGCGCGACGCGGTCATACGCTGGCGGCGGGCCTCTGGCCGAAAGCGGGCGCGACGGAAGCGGTCAAGTTCGAAGACGCCAGAAATGAGACGGAGAGCGGGCTCGCCGCGGTCGCAAAGGCGTCGAACGAAGCGGTGGCGCCGTTCCTTCGCGTGTCGCAACGAGCGCTCACGCCCGAGTTGCGGGCCTATCTCGAAGAGCGGGGCGTCAGCCTCTGGCATGCCGACATCGAATCGGGCGATGGCGATCCGGGCCTCACTCCGACTGCTTTCGCCAACCGAACCCTTGCAAGGCTCAAGGAAGCGGGCAAAGGCGTCCTCGTTTTTCGCGATACCAGCAAGACTACCGTCGACGCGCTCGACAGCGTCCTCGTCAACATGGAAATCGAAGGCTTCAAGATCGTTCAGATCGTGCCGGCCGCCAATTTCGTACCGAAGCCGGATATTCTCGCGAAGCTGTCGATCCCTGCGACTGTTTCAGCGCCCCGGGTAGCGAGACCCTCCACGGATCAGGCGGAGGAGCGACGTCGCGATATGTCTCCGCCGGCACGCGAGACCCAGCGCTCTGCTGGCCCGGTCCCTCAGAGCCGGTCGGACGAGCGGAGGAACGCAGCGCAACGAGCCGGAAGCGAAGACGTGCGCCAGTGACGCCGTAACCCGGAGGCCGAGCGCCCCGGAGCCTACCCGCTTTTGATTGGATCGAAAGCGCGCGCTCTATCTTTCCAGTTTGTCGCGCGTTTTACCGGAAAAAAGCCGTTTCACACGTATGCGGGACGCGGTCCAGGCAAGGTCTTGGCCGGCAGCCGGGCTGGGTCCAGGAAGCGAAGCATCTTCATGCAATTTTCACTGCGGGATCTCCTCGCAGGTGATCGATTTCGGATCTTGGTTTTTGTGGAATATGTCCTTTTTCGCGAAGGATATACTTTCTTGTTTCAATGAGTTAGGTGTCATGCGCGAAGTAATTTGCTAAAATTGTATGCCAATCGTTAGTTCGGTGCAAGCAGTGACCTCTCCATTTATGGCATTTCACTTGACCCTGACGCTCAAGCGCGCAGTTTGATGACAAATAGATGGCACTTTGTCCGTTGATGCCGCCGCCGCAATATGTCGTTGCCGGTGGTTATGTTGATCCCGCTGTTCGGATTTCGAGGATGATCCTGCAAAACCTTGCAAAGGAAGAATTGTGCGCTCCGCCGGATGACGGCATGCGAGACGCTGTCGTCGTAACGGACGAGACGGGCAAATTCCTTTGGGCCAACGCCGGCTTTGCGCAGCTCACGGGAGTTCCCCCGCACGAAATCGCCGCGCGCACTCCGTCTTCGCTGCTTCAATCGCCCGGCTTGAACGAGAACGTGGTGGCTGCCGCTCTCCTGCATGCGCTCGAAGCGCGGGAGCCGGTAAAGACACAGGTGCTGGGCGAAAGACGAGGCATTCCCGTCTGGTTCGACCTCGAAGTGATGCCGCTTCTCGACGCGAAAGGACACATCCGCGGATTCGTCGCTATTCAGCGCGATATCACCTTTTGTGTCGGAAGGGATTGCGACGTCACCAAGGCCATGCTCGGCAGCAGCAAGGCCGAAGGGCGTTTGCGCGCGGCGGTCGAAGCCATTTCGGACGGTTTCGCCATTTACGACGAAAACGATCGGCTTCTCATCGCCAACGAGGCGTTCACCAAGCTTCACGAGGGCATCGAAAACACCATCGGACCCGGAGCGTCCTTCGAAGATCTGTTGCGAGGTACGGTGGCGAAAGGGCTCGTCGATATCGGAAAGGAAGATCCAGATCGCTGGATCGATCGTCAGCTCGCCGCCTCCAAACACTCATTTTCCGAGATGCACATGCGGTTTGCTAACGGTTGCTGGATGTCGCGCCGCCACAAGCGGATGGAAAATAACGAGACCGTTCGCATATGGACGGACATCAGCTCCTTGAAACGCCAGCAGGCCGAACTTGAGGAGGCCCGTCTGCGCGCCGAATCGGCCGACAGGGCAAAGAGCCAGTTCCTGACCAACATGAGCCACGAAATGCGTACGCCGATGAATGGCATCATCGGGTTCAACGATTTGCTGCTTCAGGGCGATCTGAGCGACACGCAGCGCGATTATGCAACTCTCATCCAATCATCATCGAAGTCGCTCATGTCGCTGATCGACGAAATTCTAGACCTTGGCAAGATCGAGCGAGGCACGCTTGAAATCCAGAGTGCACCTTTCAAGATGAGCGAGCTGATTTCAACGGCGCGCTCCCTTCAAGCCCTGGCCGAAGAGAAATCTCTCGGCTTGAAGATCTCCTGTAATCTGTCGGGACAGACAATAGCCGTCGGCGACTTGAAGCGTATTCGCCAGATTCTCGTCAATCTTCTCGGCAATGCGATCAAGTTCACCGAAACCGGTTCTGTGACGCTTTCGATAACGGCCGAGAGCAACGGACTTGCCATTTCCGTCAGCGACACGGGACCGGGCATCGCGCAGGACCGGTTGCGCAAGATCTTCAACCGTTTCTACCAGGGCGAGGACTGCTCCGGAAAGGTTCGGGGCAGCGGCCTGGGCCTTGCCATCGCCAAGGAACTCGTCGAACTGATGGGCGGAGTGATCACGGTGGCAAGCGAGCGCGGAGAGGGCTCTACATTCCGGGTCTGGCTGCCGCTGTGGCTCGACACCGAACAGGCGCAGTTGCCAGCTTCTTCAGGCAGCCACGCGGGTGAGGAAGAAACGGCGCGACTCACGCCCTGCGTCTACGATGTGCTCGTAGCCGAAGACCACCCGATCAACCTCAAGCTCGCGCTCGCGCTCCTGCAGGCCGCCGGATGCGAAACGCATTCGGCGGAGAATGGCCAGCAGGTTCTCGTGAAGCTCGAAAAGCGCGATTACGACCTCATCATCATGGATAGCCAGATGCCGATCATGAATGGCGTCGAGGCTATCCGGATCATCCGTCACCGCGCCGACTGGAAGCGGGATATTCCGATCCTGTCCCTTACGGCCGATGCCATGAAGGGGGCGGAAGAATATCACGCGTCTGCTGGCGCGGATGGGTATATGGCGAAACCGCTCAAGAGCGATTGTTTCATCTCGACGGTCAAGCGCCTGGCGGAGCGGGGCCGCGATCTGCGTCTGCGCAACCAGAGCAGGGCCGCCTGACGCATTCCACCTCGGGCGGTCTTTTCATATCTCGTCGCGATTCGTCGAAACTGTTTGAGCTTCGAGGAACATCATTCGCATGAGGTGACGCTGGGCATGGAGATGGTTTGTCCAGCGGTTGCGCGCGAGGATTGCAGGGGATGATCGCCACGGCGCCTTTTTCAGCGATCACATCGCGCAGACGATCGCTGTCGTAAGCCGTAACGGCCGTCACGACGTCGGCGGGCAGTCCTTCAATCAGCCGCCCGCGTCGCATCGCCTTTCTGGCCTGCCGTGAGCGTGAATCGGACAGGGCAGCCGAGACCGCGGACAGCCATGTGGACTTTGGTGCTCAGGCTGCCACGCGATCAGCCAAGGGCCTGATCTTCAGCCAGGCCGAATCGGGAACGCCGGACCTGGTCATCGACGCTCCCCTGACAGCCTATTCCGCCGCGACGCGCGCCTTGTGCTGTGCGTGGAACGCGTCGATGCGTGCTTCCATCTCGTGGCGGAAGTGCCGGATCAGGCCCTGCACCGGCCACGCGGCGGCATCGCCCAGCGCGCAGATGGTGTGGCCTTCGATCTGCTTCGAGACGTCCCAAAGCATGTCGATTTCTGCGTGCTCGGCGCGTCCTTCGACCATGCGCTCCATCACGCGCCACATCCAGCCGGTGCCCTCGCGGCAGGGCGTGCACTGGCCGCAGCTTTCGTGCTTGTAGAAGTATGACAGGCGCGAGATGGCCTTCACGATGTCGGTGGACTTGTCCATCACGATCACCGCAGCCGTGCCGAGGCCGGAGCCGACCTTGCGCAGGCTGTCGAAGTCCATGCCGAGGTCGTTGCACATATGCGCCGGAACGCACGGCACCGACGAACCGCCGGGAATGATAGCGAGCAGATTGTCCCAGCCGCCGCGAATGCCGCCCGCGTGCTTCTCCACGAGTTCGCGGAAGCTGATGCCCATTTCCTCTTCGACGTTGCAAGGCCGCTCGACGTGGCCCGAGATGCAGAAGAGCTTCGTGCCCGTGTTATTCGGCTTGCCGAGGCTGGCGAACCATGCCGCGCCGCGCCGCAGGATGTCGGGGGCTACCGCAATGGATTCGACGTTGTTGACCGTCGTCGGCGCGCCCCACAGGCCCGCATTGGCCGGGAACGGCGGTTTCAGGCGCGGCTGGCCCTTCTTGCCTTCGATGCTTTCGAGCTGCGCCGTTTCCTCGCCGCAGATATACGCGCCCGCGCCATGGTGAACGTAGATATCGACGTCCCAGCCGTGGATGTTGTTCTTGCCGATGAGGCGCGCTTCATAGGCCTGATCGATGGCGGCCTGCAGGCGCTGGCGTTCGCGGATGAACTCGCCGCGGATATAGATGTAGACGGTGTGCGCCCGCATGGCGAAAGCGCCGATGAGCGAGCCCTCGATGAGAAGGTGCGGATCGTGGCGGATGATTTCGCGGTCCTTGCAGGTGCCCGGCTCGGACTCGTCCGCGTTGACGACGAGGTAATGCGGGCGGCCGTCCGATTTCTTGGGCATGAAGGACCATTTCATGCCGGTGGAGAAGCCCGCGCCGCCGCGCCCGCGCAGCCCGCTCGCCTTCATCTCCTCGATGATCCAGTCCTGCCCCTTTTCGAGGATCGCCTTGGTGTTGTCCCACGCGCCGCGCTCGCGCGCGCCTTTCAGGCCCCAGTCGTGCTGTCCGTAAAGGTTTTTGAAGATGCGGTCTTTATCGGAAAGCATGCTCAGTCCTTATCTTTCGGCTCGGTCTCGCGTCCCGCCGCATCGGGGGCGACGCCGCCCGGCGTATCCGTTTCGATCAGCGCTTTCGCGGCCGCGAGCCACTCGGCCGTCTTGCCCTTGAAACGAGGATAGCGCGTTTCGATCCACTCCACATCCTCTGCCGTGAGGCGGCCAACCTGGCCGTAGCGGGTGATGCCGATGGCGTTCAACGCGTGCTGTGCGTCGGGGTCTAGGTCGGCGAGCTTCGTCAGGTCGTCCGGGTCGCCTTCCGGCCGCTCGAAGCGCGCGCGCTCTTCCGCGACCTTCTCCACATCGCCGGACTTCGCTTCCGGCGGCTGAACCGGCGAGGCGGCCTCTACCGCTCCCTGAACTTCCGCCTGCGTCTGAGCTTCCCCGGCGGCGCGCTCCGGCTGCGTCTCCCGGGACTCGTCGTCATCGCGGAAGAGAAGCGTCGTCGGCCCGCCTTCCGGCGCCGAGAACTGACGCCCGATCTGCGAGCCGGGCTTCACCTCGCGCCCGCGCCGAAGCCCCGAGAGCACGGCTTCGAAGTTCTCCGGCGTCAGGTCTTCGTAATAATCGTCGTTGATCTGCACCATGGGCGCATTCACGCACGCGCCGAGGCATTCCACCTCGACCCACGAGAAAACGCCTTCGGGCGTCACCTCGCGCTCGGCGCCGATTTCTCGCTTGCAGACCTTCTTGATCTCTTCCGCACCGCGAAGCATGCAAGGCGTCGTGCCGCAGACCTGCACATGATAGCGGCCGACGGGCGACAGGTTGAACATCGAGTAGAAGGTCGCGATCTCGTAAACCCTGATATAGGGCATTCCGAGCAGATCGCCGACATAACGGATCGCGGGTTCGGGCAGCCAGCGGTCGTTCTGCTCCTGCGCTCGCCAGAGAAGCGGGATGACGGCGGCCTGATGGCGGCCTTCGGGGTATTTCTTGATCTGCTCCTTCGCCCACGCCAGATTTTCGGGCGTGAATTCGAAGTCGCTCGGCTGATTCGGATCGAGGCGTCGGACGGACATGCGGGTTCCCAGAAGTTCTGGCAGGTTAATAACCGAGATGCGCCGTGTTCGCCAGAGGTTAAGCGGGCGCAGGGTGCAGGAATATCGGCGGGAAAGCGCTCAGGATGGCAGCATGTTGGTGTATCCCAGAGCGACGAGGACGAGCGAGACAAGCGTCGTGAAGAAACTCGCCGCGAAACAATAGGTGCCGCGGCGGAAAGAGCGGATGACGCGGCGGAGCGTCTCCTCCATCTCGTTTTCGCCGAGCGTCGAAAGAAGATGATAGTTCGTTTGCGGATTTCTGATCGCGCTCCACCCGACCGACAGCGTCAGGCAGCGCAGATAGAAAAAGCACGCGACCACGATGAGCGTGGCGTCTACGGCGAGCACCGTGGCGTAGAGCGCGCGGTGCGGCGACGCCGGATAGACGAGCGCGTTGAAGAAGTAGATGCAGACCGCGAACAGGATCGCAACGAATTGCAGAAGCGAGCCCGAATTGTTCTGGATGCGGCCGATTTCGAGGAGGTGAAGGCCAAGACGCTCAGGCGAGGAAAAGCGGTTATCGGGAGTGGCGACCACCACCTCTTCCGTCTCTGCCAGATCCGTCATCTGCCCCTCCCGCACGCGCCGCGCCGGAACCTTCCGGAAAAGGAGCCCACCGCCGCGCCCATTTCCGAGCGTCAGACGTTCTTCATCGCCGACAGCGCGCCCGCGAAGAAGATGGCCGCGTCGACGAGGATAGACGGGGAAGGCGGCGCGATCCTGAGGCCGCGACCGTCGCCCTTGTCGCGCATGTTGATGCGGAACTGATACACGAACGAGATCAGCAGCAGCGACAGGAACATGAAGACGACCGAGAACGGCCCGGCGTCAATGCCGAGGATGCCGGTAGACTTCGCAAAAGCGCCGAACCCTGCGCCAACGACGGCGGCAAGCACCCAGGCAACCACGTTCCACATTGTGCCGCTTCCCCCCAACTATTGCGTTTCGTTTAACCCCTGAGCGCTGCGGTACGGCCTCCGAACGCGCGCCCTGTCCCTTCAAGGCATCCGCCGGCACCTGCCACAAAAGCGATCAGCGGTCGATCTCGCCGAACACGATATCGATACTGCCGAGAATGGCCGACACGTCCGCCAGCATGTGCCCCTTGCAGAGGAAATCCATCGCGGCGAGATGCGGAAAGCCGGGTGCGCGGATCTTGCAGCGATAGGGGCGGTTGGTTCCGTCCGCCACGAGGTAGACCCCGAACTCGCCTTTCGGCGCTTCCACGGCCGCATAAACCTCGCCTTCCGGCACGCGAAAGCCCTCGGTATAGAGCTTGAAGTGATGGATGAGCGCTTCCATCGATCGCTTCATCTCTTCGCGGCGCGGCGGCGTGACCTTGTTGTTCGGCAACAGCACCGGTCCCTTGCCCGCGGGCGAATTCAGCCGCTCGATGCACTGCTTCATGATGCGGATAGACTGGCGCATTTCTTCCATGCGGATGAGATAGCGGTCCCAGTTGTCGCCGTTCTTGCCGATCGGGATGTCGAAGTCGAGATCCGCATAGCATTCGTAGGGCTGGCTCTTGCGCAGATCCCAGGCCCCGCCGGAGCCGCGTATCATCGTGCCCGTGAAGCCCCACGCCATCGCGTCGTCGAGGCTGACGACGCCAATATCGACGGTGCGCTGCTTGAAGATGCGGTTATCGGTAAGGAGCGTATCGAGGTCGTCCAGCACCTTGAGGAAGCTGTCGCACCACGCCTCCATATCGTCGATGAGCGCCTGCGGCAGATCCTGATGGACGCCACCGGGGCGGAAGTAGTTCGCGTGAAGTCGCGCGCCGCTCGCCCGCTCATAGAACACCATGCCTTTTTCGCGTTCTTCGAACCCCCAGAGCGGCGGCGTCAGCGCGCCGATGTCGAGCGCGAAGGTGGTGACGTTCAGGAGGTGATTCAGGATGCGGCCGAGTTCCGAATAAAGCACGCGAATGAGCTGGCCGCGAATGGGCGCGGACACGCCCAGCAGCTTCTCGATGGCGAGGCAGAAGGCGTGCTCCTGATTCATCGGCGAGACGTAATCCAGCCGGTCGAAATAGGGGATCGCCTGAAGATAGGTCTTGTGCTCGATGAGCTTTTCCGTGCCGCGATGCAGAAGTCCGATATGCGGATCGACGCGATGCACGACCTCGCCGTCAAGTTCGAGGATCATCCGGAGCACGCCGTGCGCGGCCGGATGCTGCGGCCCGAAATTGATCGTGAAGTTGCGGTTCTCCGGCGGACGTTCGCAGGTCGTGGAATCCAGTTCGTGCGACACAACGGTCGCGCTGCCGTCAGCCATTTCTCTAAGCTCGTCTTGCAGTGGGCCTGTTAACCCAACACTTATGCAAGCCACGAAGGCATCATGTCTAGCCTAAAAAGTTTCATGAGGATGAACTCCTGCGGGCGAAGGTATTTCAAATATATCTTTGTCGCAGACGGCTTGACTTCGTTCGCCGTCTGGCCGGTTCCCAGAGTGCCGGAGAACAGAACGCGGCGGCGATAAACAATCACCGGGGTCAAATTCTGGATAAAGGGAGAGAACACACGGACGGCCCCCTCCATAGTTTCCATGCCGGGGTGCGCGAAACCTCGTGTGTTGTTTTTGTTGGGCCACAAATCGTAGGTAAAAATGAAAAACCTGCCATCTGCCAGTTCGCACAGGCGCTGCAGGAATGCTTCCGGATCGTCGAGCCAATTGATGACGCCCAAAGCCGTCAGAACGTTGAACGGCGCGTCGGGGAGCGTGAATGCGGGCTGGTTGAAATCCGCAACGTAAGTCCCCGGTATCGCATCGTAACAATCCACGGGGATGTATCCGACGCCGGCCGGCAAGACCTGTTTGAACGATTGGGAACCGGCGCCAAGGTCGCAGACGACATCCCCGGTCCGCAGAAGCCGTGCGGCGAGAGTTGCCCTGTCATGCCAACTTTCGCGATGAGGCCCGTTCGGCGACCATCCCGTCGTCCGAGGAAAATTCTTTTCGACCAACATAAAACGCTCCGCCCAAGCTAAATAACCAAGGCAGATTTAGACGATGCACGCCGATGTGCAAATGAAATGTAACCGAATGTAACTTGCTTGCAAAAGACTGGCACCGGCCTGCAACACAGACACAGCCCGACCGAACCGGGACGCCATGCGCCGGCCAGATCCGGAGTACCGCCGCTGAATGTAATCGACCTTAGTTCGTCGCCTTCTCGTCACCGGGAAGCAGGTAATCCGCTCCTTCCCAAGGAGAGAGAAAGTCGAAGCTGCGGAATTCCTGCGGCAGCTTCACCGGCTCATATACGACGCGCTTCTGCTCTTCGTCGTAACGCAGTTCCACGAAGCCCGTGAGCGGGAAGTCCTTTCGCAGCGGATGGCCTCGGAAGCCATAGTCGGTAAGGATACGGCGCAGGTCGGGATGGCCCTGGAACAGGATGCCGTAAAGGTCGTAAGCCTCGCGCTCGAACCAGTTCGCAGCGGGAAACACGCTCACGAGGCTCGGCACCGGTGTCGACGCGTCGGTCGCGGTCTTGAGCCTCACACGCAAATTCTGATACACGCTCAACAAGTGATAGACGACATCGAAGCGTTCCGCGCGCTCGGGATAATCCGCTCCGCAGATGTCTATGAGAGTCGTGAAGCGCCAGGCCGGATCATCGCGCAGAAACGCCGCAAGGGCGGGGATATGGGCTCGATCGGCAACCACCGTCAGTTCGCCGAACGCGAGCCGCGTCTCTTTGACGCCTTCCGGAAAGCCGCCCTTCAGAGCTTCGCCCAGCGCTTCGAGCTTCGCCGTATTCGTCATCGATTCGCCTATCGTTCAATCGTGCCGGTGCGGCGGATTTTCTTCTGGAGAAGCATGATGCCGTAAAGCAGCGCTTCGGCGGAGGGAGGGCAACCGGGGATGTAGACATCGACGGGCACAATACGATCGCAGCCGCGCACCACCGAATAGGAATAGTGGTAATAGCCGCCGCCATTGGCGCATGAGCCCATGGAGATGACGTAGCGCGGCTCCGGCATCTGGTCGTAGACCTTGCGGAGCGCAGGCGCCATCTTGTTGCACAGCGTGCCGGCCACGATCATCAGGTCGGACTGGCGCGGGCTGGCGCGCGGAGCGGTGCCGAAACGTTCGAGATCGTAGCGCGGCATCGACACCTGGATCATTTCCACGGCGCAGCATGCGAGGCCGAATGTCATCCACATGAGCGAGCCGGTGCGCGCCCAGTTGATTACGTCCTCTGTGCTCGTGACAAGAAACCCCTTGTCCGAAAGCTGAGCATTGAGTCCGTCGAAATCGACGGCTGCCCCGGCTGGCGAGCGGCCGGGGGTGTCATAAAATGGCTGAGGAAATCCGAGCGTGGTCATCGATCCAACAGTGCGCGCTTAACCCTGGTCGATATATGGCGAGATGGAGGCAAACGCCAAGCGGTTTTTACGATTCGGCGGTGCTTGCTCAATCCCAGTCGAGCGCGCCCTTCTTCCATTCGTAGATGAAGCCGATGGTGAGAACGGCAAGGAACACCATCATCGCCCAGAAGCCGGCAAGACCGGCCTCCTTGAAGGCTACCGCCCACGGGAAGAGGAAGGCGACTTCCAGATCGAAGATAATGAAAAGGATCGCGACCAGATAGAAGCGCACGTCAAACTTCATGCGGGCGTCGTCGAAAGCCGGGAAGCCGCACTCATAGGCCGCGACCTTCTCGGGATCGGGATTGTTGGGCGCAACGAAGAACGGCGCGACAAGCAGGCCAAGCCCGATAACGAGCGAAACGCCGAGGAAGATCACAAGCGGAAAATATTGCTGAAGAAGTTCGGTCATCGAGGCTCGTTCGCGAATGGGAGATGCAGCGCTTCGCGCGGCTATCCTGCTTTTTTGCACCATTTACGCAAGCGGCGCAACGTTGCTTCGCTGGTGGAAGCCGTGCGAGCGACAGTGTCCAGCGTCATGCCGTAAATCGGCCGCCTCCGCTGCGTCTCCGGGGTCATGCAAATCCGATTGCGCTTCAAACCGGACGGTAAACGGTGCTGCCTGCAAGCGCCCGAGGGGTTCCCCGACAAAGGCTGCGGAACCGACCGGCCGGAGCCTAACGGCCCTCGCGATACCACGTCAGTGCGAGGAGGCCGAGCGCGAGGCCGAGCGCGGCGAATCCCGCCACGAGCGGCGTGTAGGACACGGCCTTGACCTCAAATGCGTCCTGCGCCTTCAGGCCGAGCCACGTTCCACCAGCGAAGCGATGACCGGATTTCACCATTGATATCGAGGGCACGTCCTTCGCCGGCGCGTTCATCGTGCCGCCGAGATAAAACGCGCCGCCGCCGGTCTTGTCGAGGATTGGCCGCATCGGTTCGTCTGTTGCGATAACCTTGCGGAATTCGGGCGAATTCAGGTCGCCCGCGATGGCTACGGCTGTGAGTCCGTCCATCGCGACCCGATGCACTCCCGCCTCATTCGTCGGTATCGTTTTGGAGAAGCGACCCGGTGCGGTTTCGTCGAGGGCAACCTTCACTTCCTTGCCCGAGGGCAGGGTCAGCGTCGCCTCGCCGATTTCGCCTTTCACGGAGCGGCGTTCCACTGTGATCTCGCTCCGGCCCGCGCGCGCCGAAAGCGCCTCCTCTTCGAGGTCCGGTTCCTTCATCAGCCAGTGCGCGAGGCGTCGCAGCAAATCCACATGCGGGCCGCCGCCTTCATAGCCACGCGCCCAGAGCCAGGCGTGATCGGAGAGCAGCAGCGCCACGCGGCCCTCGCCGCGCCTGTCGAGCACGAGCAAAGGCTTGCCTTCTGCGCCGCTCATGACAACCTCGCCGCGATCGGCCTGACTATCCACCACGCGGAACCAGTGGCCCCATTTCGGTTCCTGTCCGTCCTTTTTCGGCGAGCCGGGAAGCCCCGCCGTGACGGGATGCTTTTCGCCTTCCTTGGTGATGGAGGGGCGGAACGGTTCCTCCACCACGCGGCCGGTCGGACGGGCGGGCAGCACCTGACCGAGCGGCGTCCGCGCGAGGCTCACGGGCGAGGCGTAATCCGCGCCAGCCGCCACGAGCACCGCGCCGCCCTGCTCGACATAGCGCGCGACATTATCGAGATAGACCATCGGCAGCACCGCGCGGCGCTGATAGCGGTCGAAGATGATGAGATCGAACTGGTTCAGCTTCTCGGAGAAAAGCTCGCGCGTCGGAAACGCGATCAGCGAAAGCTGGTCGATCGGCGTGCCGTCGTGTTTCTCCGGCGGCCGGAGGATGGTGAAATGCACGAGGTCGACCGCCGCGTCGGAGCGCAGCAGGTTGCGCCACGTGCGTTCGCCCGCATGCGGTTCGCCCGAAACTAGCAGCACGCGCAAGTTCTCGCGGACGCCATGCGCCTGAATGACGGTCTTGTTGTTGATCGTCGTGAGTTCGCCCGGCTCCGCCTTCAGATCGATTTCCACGATATTGGGCCCGGCGCGGTCGAAACGCATCCTGATCGGCACGGTCTTGCCGTAAGGCGCGGTAATGGTCTCGACCGGTCCGGAAGCGCGGCGGATCGAGATGGTTGCCATCCCGTCGCCGTCCTTGCCGCTTTTCTCCGCGCGGATCTCGGCGGTCTGCTCGGAGCCGACAAGGCCGAAGCGCGGCGCGGAGACAACCTCGATACGATTGTCCTTTTCGTCGGGCGCGCCCGCGATCAGCGCGTGAACCGGCGCATCGAAGCCGAGCCGCGTCTTGTCGGCTGGCACGTCGTGTATCTGTCCATCGGTGACGAACACGGCGCCCGCTACGCGTCCCGGCGGGATGTCGCCCATGGCCTTGTCGAGCGCGGCGAAAAGTTCGGTCGACTCGCCGCCTTGCTGGTCGGTTGGCGCGGCATGCACCCAGCGCACTTCGAGATCGGGAATCTGGGAGAATTTTTCCTTCAGCGCCGCTTCGATGTCGCGGGCGCGGTCGGCGCGACCGGCGAGCTGCATGCTGGAGCTTTCGTCCACCACCACCACGGCGATGTTGGAGAGAGACTGACGCACCTCGTTCTTCAGATTGGGATTGGCAAGCGCGAGAAGGAGGCAGGCGAGTGCGAGCGCCCGCAGGAAAAGGCCGCGCCGGTTGCGCCAGGCCGAGAGCGCGAGCACCACAAGGCAGGCGAGTGCCAGCGCGATCAGCACTTCGCGCGGGAAAAACGGGAAAAACTCGAACGACCAATTCATCGCGTGCCTAATGCCCCAGTCGTTCGAGGATGGCGGGCACATGGACCTGATCGGCCTTGTAGTTCCCCGTGAGCGCGTACATCGCGATATTGACGCCGACGCGGTACGACATTTCGCGCTGATCCTCCCCGCCGGGCACGACAGCGAACATCGGCCGGTCCGCGTCGTCCATCGCCCAGGCGGAGGCGAGATCGTTCGACGTGACGATGATGGAGCTGACGCCGTCCGACTTCACGCCGCGCCGCGCCGCGTCGCCGGACTCCTGCCGCGCCTCCACCCATGGATCGCCATTGTCCCAGCGGCCTGGGAAGGATTGCAGCAGATAAAACGACCGCGTGAGCACGTGATCGTCCGGCACGCGCTGGAGCGGCGGAATGTCGAGCTTGCCGAGAAGCTGAGACAGCGGCGTCCGGCCGCCACGGGCAAGCAGACTCTCGGGGTTCGCCTCATCGTTCTTCGTGTCGAAAATGATGAGGCCGCCCTGTTTCATGTAGGCATCCACTTTCGCCAGCACGTGATCCGGCAGCGGTTCGGCGTTCGCCAGCACCGGCCAGTAGATGAGCGGGAAGAACACGAGTTCGTCCTTCGCCGGGTCGACCGCGATCGGCTCGCCCGGCTCCACCGCCGTGCGCGCGGACAAGATGCGGGAGAGCCCCGCGAGGCCCGCCTGGCTCACGCTGTCCGCCTCGGAATTGCCCGTGAGAACGTAAGCGAAGCGCGTTTCAAGCGAGGCCGCCATGGCGAAGTCGGCGGCATCCTTGGAGAGGTCGGACGCATTCGCGGCAGGCTTGGGCGCAACGTTGCGGGCTTCTGCGCGCGACTCGGGCGCGAAGCTGAGAGCGAGGCCCAAGCCGAGAGCGAGCGCGGCGGCAGCCGGTTTTCTCCAGCGCGGTGCGCTGCGGCCGAGGAAGAGCGCGCATGCCACGCCGTCGAGCAGGAAGAGGCAGAGCGCGGCGAGGAAAAGCCAGGGCGCGAGCGCGATGGTCTTGGCCTCGGTGAATACGGACACGCGCGCGCCGTCCACCGCCTTGAGCGCTGCGAAGGTGTCGCCGTCCTGAACGGCGTTCAGGGCGCGCACTGCGTTCTGCGGGCCGTAAAGCCCGGGCGGGTTCGCTGCGTTGACCCGGGCCGTATCGGCGGCGCCAGCCGCTATTGGCTGCGCGCGTTCGCCCGGTACGCCAAGCTTTCCAAATCCGTCGAGGACGCGCCAGGGTTTCAGCGGAGCATCCTGATTGAGGGCGGCCGCCTGCATGTCCACGGGATCACCCCCCGTTTTCGAGGTCGGAGAGAACTGCAACGGCGACGCTTCAAGTGTTTTACGCATCATCTCGACGAAAAGACCCGAAATAGGTAGATTAGACCAATCCGGGTTCGCGGTAATGTGAAAAAAGACTAAAGTTCCGGTGCCGCGCCGCGCCGCAGTGACAAGCGGCGTTCCGTCGGAAAGGCGTGCCCAGACTTTCGTTTCTCGTGGCATCTTGGCCGGGTCGGCCAGAACCTGCCGCGTTATGGCGACATCCTTCGGGATCGCCAGCCGGTTGAACGGCGACTCCTCCTCGAAGGCTGCGGGCGTCTGGGGCGATGTCCACGTCATAGCCCCGCCAAGCGTGCGCCCGCCTTCGCGCAACGGCGCGGGAAGAAGCGTATCGCCGCCCTGTTCGAGCCTCGGCCCGGCGAAACGGATGAGCATCCCGCCGCCCTCCACGAAGGCGTTCAGCCGTTCGCGGACGGAACCGGACAGGCGCCCCACGTCGGAAAGGATGATCACCGAGGGCTTCGCCGCCACCAGATCGGCGGTCGCGACGTCGAGATTGGCGGTGCGCGGACGAACGATTTCCGCGAAGGGCGTCAGAGCGCGTTCGAGATAATAGGTCGGCGACAGGAGCGGCTGCGCTTCGTCGTTTCCTTCGGTCGCCACGAGGCCCACGCGACGGCGCTGCGAGCGCCCGTCGAGCAGAAAAACAGCGCCCGCTGACGCCTCGCCCACGATTTCGAGCCGCGCGACCTGATTGCGAAGATCGAGCGGCAGGTCAAAGGCGACTTCCGCCGATGACGCCCCGCTCCTGACATCGAAGGACGCCACGGACAACCGCTCGCCGCGCGCCGTCAATGCCGCGACCTGACCGCTCTGGGGCGACGAGTCCGCTCGAAGGATCTTCGCCGCGATCGGTCCGGCATTCGCAGACGTCGCCCGGGTCAGCGCGAGCGCGCCGGCGCCGTTCGGATCGCCGTAAAGGTCAATGACACCGCCGGCAGCAACGTTCGCCAGCGCCTTGTTGAGCGCCGAGGCGCCGCTGTCCTCGATGCCGTCCGCGAGCCAGGCCACGGAAAGCTTGCCGCGCTGCGCGCCAAGCTCGCGCTCCACCTGCGCGGCAAGCCCCGCGCGGTCGCCGGGGTACGGCTGCGGCAAGAGCGAGGCGAAGCGCTGGCGGAATTCCACGGGGGTCAGCGGCTGAAGCGGCGCGGCTGGGCCGGCTGTGACTCCAAGAAACAGCGTCTGTCCACTGCCTTCGGCGAGAGCGGCGAGTTGCTCGGCGAAGGCACGGCGCGCGGCCCAGCGGCTCGCGCTCTGCCAGCCGTTGTCCACGACGACAAGGAGCGGCTGCGCGAGCGACGAACTGGCCGTTGCCGGGGGCTTGATGTGCGGCCCGGCGAGCGCGCCGATCACGGCTGCGGCAACGAGAATGCGCAAGGCTGTAAGCCACCACGGGCTGCGCACGGGCGTCTTCTCGCGATGCTTCAGCCCGACAAGGATGGAGGTCGGCGGGAAGGCGACGGTGTCCGGGCGCGGCGGCGTAGCGCGAAGCAGCCACCAGATCAGCGGCAGCGCGGCAAGCCCCGTCAGCATCCAGGGCGCGGAAAAGCTTAGCGATTGAAGCGTGCCGATCATGGATCGTTCCCCGCCTGCGGTTGGCCCTTCACGAAGCCTGTCGCACGGTAGGCTTTTTCGAGGCCCGACAAATGCATGTGCAGCGCGAGCAGCGCTTCAGTCGCGGCGCGATCGGTGTGATGCAGAAAGGGCGACCAGCCGACGGCACGGGCATGCTGGGCAAGAGCGGCCTTATGAGCGGCAAGTCTCGCGCCATAATCGTCCCGCAGGCTTTCGGCGCGCTCGGCGACATAATGCTCGCCGTTTTCGGCGTCCACGAAGTCGACGCGGCCCTGATAGGGAAGGCTCTCCTCCGCGGGGTCGAGGATACGCATGAGATGGCCGCGCGAACCCTGGCGCGCGAGGAGCGCGAAACGCGCCGCGAGCGAGGCTTCCGGCTCAAGAAAATCGCTGAAGATCACGATTTCCGAATGACGGCTGACGCGTCGGCCGCCTTCCGGCAGGCCGTCCAGCGCGCCGATGCCCCGCACAATCGCCTCGACCATCGCGGTGGCGGCGTTCCGCCTCGTCTTCGGCTCCATGAGCCCCGGGATGCCGACACGCTCGCCCGCCTCGGAAAGGAGCGTCGCCAGCGCGAGCGCCAGAACCACCGCCCGCTCTGCCTTCGATTGCGATGCCAGGTGCGAGCGAAACATCATGGACGGCGAAAGGTCGATCCAGATCCAGACCGTGTGCGCCGCCTCCCACTCGCGTTCGCGGACGTAAAGGTGGCTCGAACCGGCGGAGCGCCGCCAGTCGATCAGCGCGGACGGGTCGCCCGCCTCGAAAGTGCGGTATTGCCAGAAGGTTTCGCCAGGCCCCGCGCGCCGCCGTCCATGCGTTCCCTGCGCGACCGTGATCGCCACGCGCCGCGCTTCCATCAGAAGCGCGGGCAGTTTGGCCACGAGATCCTGCGATGCGCCTTCGAGAGCGAGGGCCGAGGGCCGCGAAAGGAGTTCCGACGCAGTCGTCAAAGGGGGCGGCCTCGGCTATTTCAGCTTAGCGAGCAGGGAATCGATGACCTCGTCGACGGTGACGTTCTCCGTGCGCGCCCCGAAGGTCAGCGCCATGCGGTGGCGCAACACGGGCTTGGCGAGCGCAATCACATCGTCGATGGACGGCGCGAACCGGCCGTCGAGCAGAGCGCGGGCGCGGACCGTAAGCATGAGCGACTGGCTCGCGCGCGGACCCGGACCCCAGGCGACAAGTTCGTTTACGCGCGGCCCGGCTTCCTGCGTGTTCGGACGCGCGGAGCGGACAAGCCCAAGGATGGCGTCGACCACGCTGTCGCCCGCCGGAACCTGGCGCACGAGCCGTTGCGCCGCGATCACTTCGTCTGCCGTCAGCACGGGCTGCACGGTGCGGTCCTCGGTGCCGGTGGTGGAATAAAGCATGCGGCGTTCCGCGGCCGCGTCGGGATAGGACACGTCCACCTGAAGCAGGAAGCGGTCGAGCTGCGCCTCGGGCAGCGGATAGGTGCCTTCCTGCTCAAGCGGGTTTTGCGTCGCGAGCACGAAGAAGGGCGACGGCAGCGGGTAGGTCTGCCCGGCATAGGTCACCTGCTGCTCCTGCATCGCCTGAAGGAGCGCCGATTGCGTCTTCGGGCTGGCGCGGTTGATCTCGTCCGCCATGAGAAGCTGCGCGAAGACCGGCCCCGGCACGAAGCGGAAGCTGCGGCGACCGTCTTTCTCCTCAAGCACTTCGGTGCCGACGATGTCGGACGGCATGAGGTCGGGCGTGAACTGGATGCGCTTCGCGTCAAGTCCGAGGGCAGAGCCCAGCGCCTCGACGAGCGAGGTCTTCGCGAGGCCCGGTACGCCGATCAGCAGCGCGTGGCCGCCGGACAGGATGTTGACGAGCACAAGCTCGATGACGGCATCCTGCCCGAAGATGACGCGGGAGATCGATTCCTTGACGCGCGCAACTTTTGCGCGAATGTCGTCCACGCGGGAAACGATGTCCGGCTCGGAGGGATGCAGCATCGATTCAAACCTGCTGGGTTAAGACGCACTTCGATAATGAGAGTATATGCTGCCGCGCCCCGGTGATACAACCGCCGGGGAGCAGCCTTAACGCCTGGCGGCGCGCTTTGGCAGCGGCTCACATTCTGGAAGAGCGCTGCATCACTTTGTTCGTTTTGTGGAGACGGTGCCCATGGCAGGGCTTTCGGCGCAGGTATCCGGGCTTGAGATAAGTCCCTTTTCGCCAACGGGTTTTTCCGCCCTGGCGCATTCGCGCGGCATCGGCCTCGAAAAGGCGGTCTGGATGACGAAACAGCCGGTTACCTACGGCATCGACGCGGGGCGGCGCCTCGACGAGACGGGTAATCCTAACGCAAATTTAAGGCTCGAATTTCTCATTCCCCCCGAGAAATGGCGCATGGCGGCGGTGCTCGTGCCCATCGTCGCGCGCGAGCCCGAGGTGACGGTGCTGCTGACGCTGCGCACGGCGCATCTGTCCGCGCATGCCGGGCAGGTGGCGTTTCCGGGCGGGAAAATCGAAACGTCGGATCCGACGCCCATCCACAGCGCGCTGCGCGAGGCGCGCGAGGAAATCGGCCTTCTCCCGGAATTGGTGAAGCCCCTCGCGCTGCTCGATCTTCATAACACCGGCACGGGCTTTCGCGTCATCCCCGTGATGGGGCTGGTGGACCCGTCTTTCGTGCCCCAACCTGAGCCGAACGAGGTGGCAGACGTTTTCGAGGTGCCGCTCTCCTTCCTCATGAATGAGCAGAATCATCTGCGCCATTTGCGCGAGTGGCAGGACTACCGCATCCTGTTTCACGCGATGCAGTTCGAGGAGCGGTTCATCTGGGGCGCGACGGCTGCAATGTTGCGCAACCTTTACGAAAGGCTGTATGCCCCGCGATACGAGGGCGAGACGACATATGACCAAGCTTGAAAACGTGACTGTGGCGGATGCGGCGTGGTTTCGCGCGCCCGAGGTGCGGGCCGTGTTCGCCTGCCTCAACCGCGAGGGGTTCGAGGTGCGCGCGGTCGGCGGCGCGGTGCGCAACGCGCTTCTCGACGAGCCGGTGATGGACGTCGATTTCGCGACGACCGCGAAGCCGGACGACACGCTTCGCCTTGCTGCCGCCGCCGGCATCAAGACGGTGCCGACCGGCATCGACCATGGCACGATCACGCTCGTGGTGGACGGCGTTCCCTTCGAGGTGACGACGCTGCGCCGCGATGTCGATACCGACGGAAGACGCGCGACTGTGGCCTTCGCCGACAATTGGGCAGAGGACGCACGCCGCCGTGATTTCACGCTCAACGCCCTTTATGCAGACGCCGCCGGTGCGGTTTACGATCCGCTCGATGGACTGCCGGACCTTCTCGCGCGACGCGTGCGGTTTGTCGGCGACGCGGATACGCGCATCCGCGAAGACTATTTGCGCATTCTGCGATTCTTCCGCTTCAGCGCCGACTATGCGAATGGCGACTTCGACGCGGACGGCGTGGCCGCCGCGATTCGCGAGCGGCATGGATTGAGGCGCCTTTCGGCGGAGCGCGTTCGCGCGGAAATGCTGCGGATTCTGGTGACGGTGCGCGCCCCCGACGCGATTCGCGTCATGGACGAAAGCGGGCTCCTTCTCATCGTGCTCGGCGGCATCGCCCGGCGCAGCCGATTCGAGCGCATCGCTGCAATCGAGGCTGAACTTGAGATGATGCCCGATCCGATGTACCGGCTCGCCGCGCTCTCGATCTTCGTCGAGGAGGACGCAGAGCGGCTCGCGGGCAGGCTGCGGCTATCGAACGACGAGCGAAACGATCTGATGGGGCTCGCTTCCGTTGCGCCGTGGTTTCGGGCACCGCTGGGCAAGCGGGATCTCGAAACGCTCCTCTATCGAATCGGCGCGCGCACCTATCTCGGCAGCGTGCTGATCGGCTGGGCTGCGTCCGGCGCGCCTTTGGACGATGGCGCATGGCGATTCGCGGCCGAACTGCCGCGCGAATGGCAGCGCCCCAAATTCCCGGTCAACGGCGCGGATCTTCTGAACGAGGGGTGGCTGCCCGGTCCTGGGCTCGGCGCGCATTTGCGCTATCTCGAAGAGCGGTTTATCGCCAGCGGCTTCACGCTCGACCGCGAGGCGCTTCTTGCGCTGGAGGAGAGGAACGCGCGCCCGAACGGCGTGGCGGGATCGAAGCCGGGAACTTAAGACTTCTCAGACCTCCCTCCCATACCTTAGTCTTGCAGGTGACATTCTTGTCATTCGCGTCGTTTGATAGAGAGGGGCCGATGCGGTACGGAACAGGTCGCGGCAACGAGGACAGCGATGATGCAGGCAGCGTTTCGGACGTGATCGGCACGATCGGTCTTTTTTACATTGCGCTCTTGCTGATCGCCCTGCTTGTGGTCAAGATGGAGCCGCTGCGGATCGATGACGGGCCGCGCAATCCGCGCGCGGTGGCTCTTAACGTTCTCGGCTCGTGAAACCAGAGCGTTACCGAGAGAGAAATGTGGCTTCACGCCGCCCGACATTGACGCTCGCCGGCTTCGCAGGTATATGCAGGGCAGGTTGCTGCCCAAGGGGCTAGCGGACACGGTATTTCATTCCCGAAATAGCTCGAAGGCGCGGGTTGTTCGCTCGCGAGAGGACTACGTCATATGGCAAATACGAAATCGGCCAAGAAAGCCGCCCGTCAGGCGGAACGCCGCACGCTGATCAACAAGGCGCGCAAGAGCCGCGTGCGCACCTTCGTGCGTAAGGTTGAGGAAGCGATCGCGTCCGGCAACAAGGAAGCCGCAAATCTGGCGCTTCGCGAGGCACAACCTGAGATCATGCGCTCGGCCTCGAAGGGCATCCTCCACAAGAACACCGCGTCTCGCAAGATCTCCCGGCTGTCGGCTCGCATCAAGGCTCTCGGCCAGGCTGCCTAGATTTCTGAAAGCTGATGCGGAATTGCATCAGTAACTTAAGCGAGCGTTTCGCTCCCGCTGAAAAGATGGAGCGAAATTTATAACGGTTTCAGATGCTTAGTGCTCCGTGCACGAAGGCGCCCATTGCGCTGGGCTAGTTGCGCTTCTCCGGCCAAAGAAAATCAGCAACCAATGCGGGAGCCGCCGACAGGCGGCCCCGCATTTTTTATCGCGGCGCAAAAGTAAACGAATCGTTAACGATTCCAGTTGCTTGCGAGCCATTTTCCGTGTCGGCGCGAAGAGCGAAATGCAATCTTGGCGTGTGGATTTAGAGCTTGGGCCGAGGGGGAGGCCACTTGCGCAGGGGCTCCAGCCTTTGTATTGTTGGGTCTCCGAACGGGGGTGTTCCCCTCCTGAAAGTGTAACCTTGTAATGCGTACCGAGCTGAGCCAAGTGGGGTGGCCTCCACGGGTGCAGCGCGATGTCCATGATCAGGCAATGGATAGTCGGTGCGCGCCGGACTTCGTCCGGAGTTGTGTTCACCTTCTGTCCGCAAGGCATTGGGCGGGAGGAAGACGTATGCGAAGTGAAAGCATCGCGGCTCTGCCGCAATCTGTATGTGTTTATGCGTGGAAGTTCCCTGTTACGCGCCATATGCGTCCGGTTCTTTCGGATCAGGCGCACGGACTCGTTCCGCGACATCAGCGTCGCCATCGGGTCGAAACCTCGAAGGCCGAGCATCCTTCCCTTCCATGGAAGGCTTATGTCGCATCGAGGGAGTTCCAGAATCTGGCATCCGAACTCGCCGACGCGGTCTTTGTGTCCGCCCCGGCCAGCCATCCTTCCCAGCATGAGCCTGATCGTCCTTCCAGCCTGATCACGCGACGGCGCCCCGGAAAGGCGGCGCGGCCGCATCGTATTCTGGCCCCGGTGATTCCGGGGTGTCAGGACGCTTTGCTCGATATTGACGACGGCCGGGCGCTCGCCTTCGCGGCGTAGCGCGTATTTCCAAGGCCGAACAAACATATCTGATGAAACGCTGAGGCCCGGAACGGGCCGCGAGGATGTTGAAATGGAAGCCCTGAATCTCTCGACAACCTCTTCGATCGAACAGACGTCGATCGAACACAAATGGCGGCGTATACAGAGCCGCCTGCGCGCCGAACTCGGCGAAGACGTCTTTACGAGCTGGTTTGGTCGCGTCGAGCTGGACTCATGCGATGGACGCGTGGTGCAGGTTTCTGTTCCGACGAAGTTTCTGCGCAACTGGCTGCAATCTCACTATTCCGACAAGCTGCTTGCCTGCTGCGGCACGGAATTGAACGGCGTCAACCGCCTCGAATTCCGCGTTCGCCAACCTCATCTCGCTCCGGTGGAGAAGATGAAGCCGTCGCCTGCCGCGGCCACTGCCACGGCCGCGGTGGAGCCCGTGATGCCGAAGGCGCAGGCCGCACCGTCGCCCGCCGTGCCGCTTCGCATCGTCAACACGCCCGCCCGCGATGGCCGCACCGGGCTTGAGGGCTTCGAGGGGTCGCCGCTCGACCCGCGCTACACGTTCCAGTCGTTCGTGGTCGGCTCGCCGAATCGGCTCGCTCACGCGGCAGCGTTTCAGGTCGCCGAAAGCACACCCGATCAGCCGCTGAAGTACAATCCGCTTTACATCCACGCGCGTGTCGGGATGGGCAAGACGCATCTTCTCCACGCCATCGCGTGGGAAATGAAGGCGCGTAATCCGAACGCGAAGGTGCTCTACCTCACCGCCGAGCGTTTCATGTACAGCTTCGCGGAAGCGCTTCAGACGCGCGACGCGCCCGCCTTCAAGGAAAAACTGCGCACCATCGACCTGCTCATCATCGACGACATGGAATTCCTGCAGGGACGCACCTTCCAGCAGGAGTTCTGCCACACGCTGAATTCGCTCATCGATGGCGGCAAGCAGGTCGTCGTCGCGGCGGACTGCGCGCCCTTGCTGCTGGAGAGCTTCGACGCGCGGATGCGCTCGCGCCTGTCGGGCGGTCTCGTCGCGGAGATGTCCGCGCTCGATTTCGACCTTCGCCTCAAGATCCTTCAGCGCAGGACGGCGGAAAAGATCGCGCTTTCGCGGGGGTTTGAAGTCCCCGGCGATGTGCTCGAATATCTCGCAACCCAGCTCACCGAGAATGGCCGCGAACTCGAAGGCGCGATCACGCGTCTGCACGCGACGTGGCAGTTGACGGGCGAGAAGGTGACGGTCGACGCCGCCGAAAACACCATCGGCGATTTGATCCGCTCGAAGGAGCCCAAGCGCGTCAAGATCGATGACATACTTCGCATCGTCGCCAAGCACTACGGCGTCCAGCGCGGGGATCTCCTCTCCAGCCGCCGCAACCAGTCCATCGTGAGACCTCGTCAGATCGGCATGTATCTCGCGAAGACACTCACCTCGCGCTCGCTTCCGGAAATCGGCCGCCGGTTCGGCGGACGCGACCACACGACGGTGCTGCACGCCATCCGCAAGATCGAGTCGCTGAAACAGGCGGATGGTGTGCTGAAGGACGAACTCGACTCGCTCTCTCGCATGCTGAAGGACGGCAACGTCTGACAAGCTGTTCGGGCTGCGCTTGACTCTTCGTCGCCGCGGCCTTCAAATGCTTGCCTAACAAGGAGAACACCGCGTCAGCGGGGTAGTTTTTATGCGCTTTGTTGTCGATCGGAACGCAATGCTCCGCGCGCTGGGGCATATCACGGGCATCGTCGAGCGGCGGAACACCATTCCGATCCTGAGCAACATCCTTATCGGTGCGGATCGCGATGGCGGGCTGACGTTCAAGGCGACCGACCTCGACATCGAGGCCATCGAAAGCGTGCCCGCGAAGGTCGAAGTCGCGGGCGCGGTAACGGTGCCCGCGCACACGCTGCACGATATCGTCCGAAAGCTGCCGGAAGGCGCGGAAATCAGGATCGAGCGCAAGGGCGACGAAGGCCGCCTCAAGGTGGCGGCCGGGCGTGCGAGCTTTGAGCTGGCGAGCCTTCCCGCCGACGATTTCCCCGACATGGGACAGACCGAGCTGCCGACGCGGTTCACCGTGGACGCCGCCGAACTCAAGCGCCTGTTCGAGAAGGCGCGCTTTGCCATCTCCACGGAAGAGACGCGCTATTATCTGAACGGCATCTACCTTCACTCGGTCGATGGCCCGGAGGGCGCGAAGCTTCGTGCCGTGGCCACCGATGGACATCGCCTTGCTCAGGTCGAGACGGCACGCCCGGAAGGCGCGGACGGCATGCCCGGCGTGATCGTGCCCCGCAAGGCGGTCGGCGAGGTCATCAAGCTGCTCGAAGCGGGCGCCGCGCCTGTCGAGGTAACGCTGTCTCCAGCGAAAATCCGTTTCGCCGTCGGCGACGTCGTGCTCACATCGAAGCTGATCGACGGGGCATTCCCCGATTATGCGCGTGTCATTCCGACAACCAACAAGAAGCTCCTGCTACTCGAAAATGCCGATCTGGTGAAAGCGGTGGATCGCGTCTCGACCCTTTCTTCGGAGAAGGGCAGGGCGGTGAAGCTCAACGCGGCGGAGGGGCGTCTGGTCGTCTCCGCCAATAACCCCGAATCGGGGTCGGCGACGGAAGAAATCTCGGCAGATTACCAGAACGACCCGCTCGAAATCGGCTTCAACGCACGCTATCTGCTCGACATCACCGGGCAGATCGATGGTACGAAAGCGCTGTTCAAGCTTGCCGACGGCTCTTCGCCCACACTGATCTCGGATGAGGCGGATGCGACGTCGCTTTATGTCCTCATGCCGATGCGCGTTTGATGCGACTGACCGTGGGCTTGGCAAGGGGTTTTGCTGCTTCAGACCGTGAATGGGCCTGAGCCCGTCAGCCGAAAGCCCGGTTCATCATCCGCGTGTCGGGTCGCCATTGCGGTCTTTCTTGCCTTTGTCCCGGTTCGGCGTGCACTCTAATTCGCCAATCAGCGCTCGTTTTCGAAGGACAGCGCGCGGGCTACCGCATTCGAGCAAGGATCGTAAATTCGGCGTCCAGTTTCACGGAAATGCTTTCCAGCGATTTCAGTAAAAGTGGGAACCGGTTTTCCGTCCGCAATTGCGTTTCCCACCGACCGGATTTCGATGCAACCAACCGACCGAATCGCCATTGCCAAACTGACGTTGACCGATTTCCGCAATTACAGGGCGGCGACGCTCCTTACGGGGGCGGGACCGGTCGTACTTGCCGGGGCAAATGGCGCCGGGAAGACGAACTGCCTCGAAGCGGTGTCGTTGCTGACGGCGGGGCGCGGGCTTCGCTCGCTTCCATTTCCTGAACTTGCGCGAAGCGGGGGCTCGGGCGGCTGGGCCGTGGCCGCAGAGCTTGGTGTCGCGGGTGAGGACATGCATATCGGCACGGGAATTCAGCTCCCGCCCGACGGTATGCTGACCGCGCGCGCCGCGCGCACCGTCAAGATCGATCATGCGCTTGCGAAGGGATCCGGTGCGCTGGCTCGCATCCGCATGCTCTGGCTCACGCCTTCGATGGACGGGCTGTTCACCGGCCCGGCAGCCGACCGACGGCGCTTCCTCGACCGGCTGGTGCTCAGCCTAGACCCCGGCTATGCCGCTGCCGCCGCTGCTTTCGAGAGGGCCATGCGGCAACGCAACAAGGCGCTCGAAGAGTTCGATTCGCCGCCGATGCTGACCGCCATTGAGGCGCAGATGGCCGAGGCCGCCGTGGCGATGGCGGTCGCGCGGGCACGGGCCGTCTCGGCGCTTTCCGCCGAGATCGAGGCGGAACGCGCCCGCGATCCCGACTCGCTCTTCCCGTGGGCGGCGCTTTCCCTCGTCGGCACTCTGGAAGAACAGGCTGGCGCACTTTCAGAAGATGCCATGCGCGAGGGCTACGTCCGCTCGCTGGCGCATGGCCGCGACCGTGACCGCGCGGCGGGGCGCACGCTGGCCGGTCCGCACCGTTCGGACCTCGACGTAACCCACGGGCCGAAGGCGATGCCCGCGCGAATGTGCTCGACGGGCGAGCAGAAGGCGCTGCTGGTCGGCCTCGTTCTGGCGCAGGCGCGGCTCATCAAGCGCGCGGCGGCCGGGATTGCACCGTTGATTCTGCTTGATGAAATCGCCGCCCACCTCGACATCGGCCGTCGCGAGGCGCTATTTTCATCCATCGTCGCGCTCAACGCGCAGGTGTGGATGACGGGGACCGACCTCGCCACCTTCACGCCACTGCGAAGCGCCATAGAAACGCAGCTTTTCGTTGTTTCAAACGGCTCTATAATGCCCGCGAATGATGCAGAACGCGCTGCGAAACACTAGATAAGAGAATGTCTTCGTCGCCCAGGGCGGCACAACCAGGTGCATTTATGGAAGCAGCAAGACGCAGGGACGCTGAGGTGGAAGCCTATGGCGCCGACAGCATCAAGGTTCTCAAGGGCCTCGATGCGGTGCGCAAGCGCCCCGGCATGTATATCGGCGACACGGACGACGGGTCGGGCCTCCACCACATGGTCTATGAGGTGGTGGATAACGCCATCGACGAGGCGCTGGGCGGCTATGCGGATTATGTGTCGGTCACGCTGAACGCCGACGGCTCCGTCACGGTGGAGGACAACGGGCGCGGCATTCCCACGGAAATCCATCCGCAGGAAGGCGTCTCCGCAGCCGAAGTCATCATGACCCAGCTCCACGCGGGCGGCAAGTTCGACCAGAACTCCTACAAGGTGTCTGGCGGCCTGCACGGCGTGGGCGTGTCGGTGGTGAATGCGCTGTCGACGCGGCTCGAACTCACGATCTGGCGCGGCGGGCATGAGCATTTCATGGCGTTCGCGGACGGCGTTCCGGTCGAGCCGCTGAAGATCGTCGGCGCGGCGCCGGATCGGCGCGGCACGCGCGTGACCTTCATGCCAAGCGCGGCGACGTTCACCATGGTCGACTTCGACTATGCGACGCTCGAATTCCGGCTGCGCGAACTCGCCTTCCTCAACTCCGGCGTTTATATCAGGCTCACGGATCTGCGTGGCGTCGAGCCGGTGAAAAGTGAATTCAAGTACGAGGGCGGTCTCAAGGCTTTCGTCGAATATCTGGACCGCGCGAGAACGCCGCTCTTCCCGGTGCCGGTTTTCGTCCGGTCGGAGCGCGACGGCGTCGCGGTGGAGGCCGCGCTGTGGTGGAACGACGGCTACCACGAGAACGTGCTCTGCTTTACGAACAACATTCCGCAGCGCGACGGCGGCACGCACTTGGCGGGCTTCCGCGCGGCGCTGACGCGCACCATCAACACCTATGCCGCATCGACCGGCGTGGCCAAGAAGGAAAAGGTGCAACTCACCGGCGACGACGCCCGCGAGGGGTTGACCTGCGTCTTGTCGGTGAAGGTGGCCGACCCGAAGTTCTCCAGTCAGACCAAGGACAAGCTCGTTTCGTCCGAGGTGCGCCCCGCCGTCGAGAGCACGATGACGGAGACTCTTGGCACATGGTTCGAGGAGCATCCGGTCGAAGGCAAGCTGATCCTGCTCAAGGTGGCGGAAGCGGCGGCGGCACGCGAAGCGGCGCGGAAGGCGCGTGAACTCACCCGCCGCAAGGGCGTGCTCGATGTCGCGAACCTGCCCGGCAAGCTTGCCGACTGTCAGGAGCGCGATCCATCGAAATCGGAAGTGTTCCTCGTCGAGGGCGACAGCGCGGGCGGCTCGGCCAAGCAGGGCCGCGACCGTTCCAATCAGGCCGTGCTGCCTCTTCGCGGCAAGATCCTCAACGTGGAGCGCGCGCGGTTCGACAAGATGCTCTCGAGTCAGGAAATCGGCACGCTCATCACGGCTCTGGGCACCGGCATCGGTCGCGACGACTTCGACCTCTCGAAGCTGCGCTATCACCGCATCATCATCATGACCGACGCCGATGTCGACGGCGCGCATATCCGCACGCTGTTGCTCACGTTCTTCTATCGGCAGATGCCGCAGCTCATCGAGTCAGGGCACGTCTACATTGCGCAGCCGCCGCTGTACAAGGTGAAGCGCGGCAGTTCCGAAAACTATCTCAAGGATCAGCGCGCCTTCGAGGACTTCCTGATCGACGGCGGGCTGGAAGGCTCGGTGTTTGTCAACGGCCACGGCGAGCGTCGTTCGGGCCGCGATCTGCGTCAGGCCGTGGAGCGCGCTCGCTCCTTCAGCCATGTGCTCGACGGGCTGCATCTGCGCTATTCCCGCGCCGTTGTGGAGCAGGCGGCGATCGCTGGCCTTCTCAATCCGAAGCTTCTCGACGAGGACGAAGATGAGGCCGCGCGGCTCGCCGACAAGGTGGTCGAACGGATGAAGGCACTCTCCGAGGAAGCCGAGCAAGGCTGGTCGTGGAGTCGGGGAGCGGACGGCGGCTTCGTGTTCGAGCGCGAAGTGAGAAGCGTCCGGGAAGCGCATGCCATCGACAGTGCCCTGTCGCATTCCGCCGATGCCCGCAAGCTGCATTCCTATCACCCGGAGTTTGCGGAGCTTTTCTCCGGCAAGACCGTGCTTGAGCGCAAGGGCACCGAAACGCCCCTGCACGGGCCGCGCGACCTCCTGAACGCGGTCTTTGCCGCGGGTCGCGTGGGCGTCACCATGCAGCGCTATAAAGGGTTGGGCGAGATGAACCCGGAGCAGCTCCGCGAAACGACCCTCGATCCGAATGTGCGCACGCTCCTTCAGGTGAAGCTCGGCGAGCTTGCGGACGCGGACGAGATTTTCGCCAAGCTCATGGGCGACGTGGTGGAGCCGCGCCGCGACTTCATCCAGCAGAACGCGCTGTCGGTGTCGAACCTGGATATCTGACCGGCGACGCTGCTCCGGCTGCGGCCCCTGGTCCGCCGACCCAACACAGCTGCGCGGCGCGGCTATAGCGGTTGCGTGGCGGCTGTGGAAGCACCAGAGGTTCTGGTCAAACCCGCAGCGCTTGAAAAATCATGCCAACGGATGACACATGGCACATCTGCGCGTGGGATTAATTTCTAGTATTTATATCGAAAAACAGATATATGCTATAGAAATGGGCAGATGGCCTTTCACTCCGTGTGACAGGACGCTGGCCTGCTCTGATCAAATGGTCGTTCGACCGCGACCCAATTGGGGGATGTGCTTATGCTTAAATTCGGCCTTGTGGCGCTCGCCACGCTTCTCACCATCGGCACGGCCAGTGCCGACAAGCTCGACGACATCAAGAAAGCCGGTGTGCTTCGCGTGGCAGCCTTCGACAGCAACCCGCCGTTCGGATTCGTCGACCCGAAGACGAGGCAGATAACCGGGCTTGATGTCGACTACGCGCAAGCGCTCGCCGATAAACTCGGCGTCAAGCTGGAACTGCGTCCTACGAATCCGGCCAATCGCATCCCGCTGCTGACGTCCGACAAGGTCGATCTGGTGCTGGCAAACTTCACCATCACCGAGGAGCGCGCCAAGCAGCTCGATTTCAGTATTCCCTATTTCTCATCCGGTCAGCAGTTTCTGGCCAAGAAGGGCACGCTTTCCTCGCGCGAACAGCTGAACGGTCTTCGTATCGGTGCGGACAAGGGCACAACCAACGAGATCGTGCTCAGGCGCGACTACCCCAATGCCGTGATCGTTGCCTTCGACGATACACCGTTCGCCTTCACGGCTCTGCGCAACGGCAATGTGCAGGCGATCACGCAGGACGGCCCGAAGCTCGTCGGTCTTCTGGCCAACGTGCCCGATAAGGAGAACTACGAGATTCCGGCCTTCACCATCTCCGACGACTATATCGGCGTCGGTATTCCGAAGGGTGAAAAGCGCCTCGTCGACTTCGTGAACGAGACGCTGGTCGAACTCGAAGCCAGCGGTCGGGCCGCCAAAATCTACGATGCCTGGTTCGGCCCCAATTCCAAGGCACCGTTGCCGCGCCTCTTCAAAATCGGCGACAAGTCGTAATAATTCCACGCATAGAAATGGCAGCCGTCGCGCGAGTTGCTCGGGCGACGGCTGCTTGCAGTCCTCCCCCCTCCCAGCGTGACGTCACCGGGTCGACGCAAGCCAAAGTGAAAGTCCATGGAATTTTTCGGCGAGCCGATGGCAATGCGCTATCTGCTCTGGCTGCTTCAGGGCTTCGGCATGACGATTGCCCTGTCGGCGGCCGTTATCGTTGCGTCGACGGCGCTGGGAATCGCGGTCAGCGGCCTGCAGCTCAGCGGATACCGCCCGCTGCGGGCGTTGCTGGACGGCTATATCAGCGTCATCCGCAATACGCCTCTGCTGGTCCAGCTCTTCTTCTGGTATTTCGGCGTGACTTCGCTGCTGCCGTCCGGCCTCGTCGCCTGGCTCAACACCCAGCATGTGCTCGACCTGCATCTGTTTTCGCTGCGATGGCCAGCCTTCGAGACGCTGGCCGGCTTCTTCGGTCTGACACTCTATGCCGCTGCATTTATTGCGGAGGAGGTCCGCGCCGGTATCAATGGCGTGAAATCCACCCAGCGGGCAGCCGCCATGGCGCTCGGCATGACTGATTTCCTCGTGTTCCGGCTGGTGGTGCTACCGCAAGCGCTCCGCATCGCCTGGTTGCCGGTCGTCGGGCAATATCTCGGCACGATCAAGAACACGTCGATCACCATGGCGATCGGGCTGGCGGAGCTTTCCTATGCCTCGCGCCAGGTCGAGACTGAAACCTTTCTCACCTTTCAGGCGTTCGGGGTCGCAACCGTCCTTTACATCCTCCTCGTCGCGCTGACAGAGGCTGCCGGACACGCTGTCGCGCGCAGCACTCCTTTCGCCTCGGCGGCAAGAAGCCGATGAATTTCTCCGTCATCCTCGACAACCTCGACTACCTGCTCATCGGGGCATGGCCAGACGGTCCCCTGGGCGGGCTTGCGCTGACACTGATCCTGTCGGTTCTCTCCGCCATCGCCTCCGGGGTGTTGGGGCTGATCTTCGGTATCGCGCTCGCGATGAGTTCCGGGCCTGTCAAGACCGCGCTCGTGATCTTCCTCGGCTTCTTTCGCAGCATTCCGATCATCATGCTGATCTTCTGGAGCTATTTCCTGCTTCCGATCCTGATGCGCGTGTCCGTGCCGGAAGTGGGGACCGTCGTTGTGGCTCTGTCGCTCGTCGGCGGGGCGTATCTGGCGTACACCGTGGCGGCAGGTATCGAGAGCGTCGATGCGGGGCAGTGGAACGCCGGCTATGCGCTGGGCTTCGGGCGCTGGCAGATCCTCGCCATCATTGTCCTGCCCCAGGCCCTGCGCGTGATGGCGCCGTCTTTCGTGAACCAGTGGGCATCGCTCGTGAAGGATACGTCTCTCGCCTACGTCATCGGTGTGCCTGAACTCTCGTTCGTGGCCACGCAGGTGAACAACCGCGCGATGATTTATCCGACGGAAATCTTCCTTTTCATCGGTGTGGTCTATTGGTGCCTGTGCGCGGCAATCGATCGCTTCGCCACATGGCTCACCGGGCGAAGCGGGTACTCCCGCAACGAGGTGGCTTCCGCAAAGCTGAAGGTGTCGAGCACCTGAAAGCGCGTGAAATCGGCATGGAAATCGTACAGCCCGGACAAGTGGCTTCCTTTCAGGCCAACGCCACCCTGGCCTCGAAGATCGGCGGCTCTTCGAGATCGTCAGATGCTCGCGGCGCGTAAAGTCGAGCCGATGCCCCTCCTTTGGAAGACATGGCCCAAGAGCGCCGCATGGAAAGGGCGGTATGCCGTCGCCCATTCTCGGAGTAACCGCAATAGTTAAAAGCGAAGCACCCGGCGAAGGGTTCTTCAGGCCATAGGCATCTAGATATGCCGCTTACGGTCTCCCCGCCAAGGGGACGACAGCGAAAGCGCGCAAGGCCCGTGGCCGTTCGTATATGAGAATCCTATTTTTTCGCGCTCTCTCCTCCGTCGAACACATATGCCCCTCCGACTATCCTTTCCCGTGTGAAATTAACTCATCGGGTGAGGAGTCCCATGTTCGAGGTTTCTATGCTCTGCATCGGCGTCGCGTTTTTCGCGGCGGCCGTGCTCTATGTCCGCGGCTGCGAGCGATTGTGAGGCGGCCATGCTGTTCGATTATCTGCTCGCGGGCGACGTGACGGCGGCGCTCTTCGCCTATCTCGTCTATGCGCTTCTGAAACCAGAGAAATTCTAGGAAACCACCGCCATGACCCTCGCAGGTTGGGCGCAGATCCTCGTGTTCTGCGCCATCGTGGTGCTGCTCGCAAAACCCGCAGGCGCGTACATGACGCGCGTGTTCGCGGGCGAGCGCACGCTATTTTCATTCGTTCTTTCTCCCGCCGAACGCGTCGTTTACGCAACTGCGGGCGTCGATCCGAAGACCGAGCAGCGCTGGAGCGCCTATGCGATCTCCATGCTCGCCTTTAACTTCGCGGGCTTCCTGTTGCTCTATGCGATCCTGCGGCTTCAGGATCTGCTGCCGCTCAACCCGCAAGGCATGGAGGGCATGCCGGCCGATCTCGCGCTGAACACGGCGGCGAGTTTCGTCACCAACACGAACTGGCAGAACTACGGCGGCGAAAGCACGCTTGGCTATTTCGCGCAGATGGCCGGGCTTACGGTGCAGAACTTCGTCTCCGCCGCGACCGGCATCGCGCTTGCCGTTGCCCTCATTCGCGGCTTCACGAGGCGCTCGGCGGCGGGAATCGGCAATTTCTGGGCCGATCTCACGCGCTGCACGCTCTATATCCTGTTGCCGCTTTCCCTCCTGATCGCGGTCGCGCTGGTGTGGCAGGGCATGCCGCAGAACCTCAACCCCTACGTCGAGGCGACAACACTCGAAGGCGGCAAGCAGGTGATCGCGCAAGGCCCCGTCGCGAGCCAGGTGGCGATCAAGATGTTGGGCACCAATGGGGGCGGCTTCTTCAACGCCAACGCCGCGCACCCCTACGAGAATCCCACGCCGCTTTCGAACATGATCCAGATGATCGCGATCTTCGCGCTCGGCGCGGGGCTGACCAACGTCTTCGGCCGCATGGCGGGCGATCAGCGCCAGGGCTGGGCGATCCTTGGCGCGATGGGCGTGTTGTTTCTGGTGGGCGTCTCGCTCGCCTATTGGGCCGAGGCAAACGGCAATCCTCTGTTAACCGCGCTCGGCCTCGACGGCGCGCCCGGCAACATGGAAGGCAAGGAGACGCGGTTCGGCATAGCGGCGTCGGCCCTCTTCGCCACGATCACGACGGCGGCGTCATGCGGAGCCGTGAACGCGATGCACGCCTCGCTGACCCCGCTCGGCGGCCTCGTGCCTCTCGTCAACATGCAGCTCGGCGAGGTGGTCGTCGGCGGGGTCGGCGCGGGGCTCTACGGGATGCTTCTGTTCGGCATCCTGTCCGTGTTCGTCGCCGGGCTGATGGTCGGGCGCACGCCGGAATATCTCGGCAAGAAGATCGAGGCGCGCGAGGTGAAGCTCACCATGCTCGCGATCCTGTGCCTGCCGCTCATGATGCTCGGATTCACGGCGATTGCGGTCATCGCGCCAAACGGCCTGTCGAGCATATCGTCAGCCGGTCCGCATGGCTTCTCGGAGGTGCTCTACGCCTACACGTCAGCCGCGGCGAATAATGGCTCAGCGTTTGCGGGGCTGTCGGGGAACACCCTGTTCTACAACACGACGCTCGCCGTCGGCATGTTGGTGGGGCGTTTCTTCGTGATCGTGCCGATGCTCGCCATCGCTGGCTCGCTCGCCGCGAAGAAGATCGTGCCGCCCTCGTCAGGCACATTCCCGACGAACGGGCCCCTGTTCGCCGCCCTCCTCATCGGCGTCGTCGTCCTCGTCGGCGGGCTGACCTTCCTGCCTGCGCTCGCACTCGGGCCCATCGTCGAACATCTCGCGATGATCGCCGGACAAACCTTCTGAGGCACCCATGAAAACGTCGACCCTTTCCGCGCGGCCGTCCGCGCTTCATCCCGCCATTCTCGCCCCCGCGCTTGCGGGCGCCTTCCGCAAGCTCGCGCCACAGCACATGATCCGCAATCCGGTCATGTTTCTGGTCGAGGTGCTCGCGGCGCTCGTCACCGTGCTTTTCATCCGCGATGCGGTTGCGGGAACGGAGAACCTCGGCTTTCCGCTTCAGGTCATCCTCTGGCTCTGGTTCACCGTGCTGTTCGCAAACTTCGCCGAAGCGGTGGCCGAAGGGCGCGGCAAGGCGCAGGCGGCGAGTCTCCGGGCAACCCGGACCGATGTCGTCGCCAAACGGCTGAAAAACGCGGCCCGCGAAAGCGATTACGAGAGCGTGCCCGCGCTCTCGCTGAAGCCGGGCGACGTCGTTCTCGTGGAGGCGGGCGACATCGTTCCGTCCGACGGCGAGGTGATCGAGGGCATCGCTTCAGTCAACGAAGCCGCGATCACGGGCGAATCCGCGCCAGTGATCCGCGAATCGGGCGGCGACCGCTCGGCGGTGACCGGCGGCACGCAGGTCATTTCCGACTGGCTCGTCGTGCGCATCACCGCCGCGCAGGGCTCCACGTTCCTCGATCGCATGATATCGCTTGTGGAGGGGGCGCAGCGGCAGAAGACGCCGAACGAGATCGCGCTGAATATCCTGCTGGCCGGAATGTCGCTCATCTTCGTCCTCGCCGTGGCGAGCATTCCGAGCTTCGCGGCCTATGCGGGGGGGCAGATTTCGGTGCTGGTGCTCGTGGCGCTGTTCGTGACGCTGATACCGACCACCATCGGCGCGCTGCTGTCGGCCATCGGCATCGCAGGCATGGATCGGCTGGTTCGCTTCAATGTGCTTGCCATGTCGGGCCGGGCCGTCGAGGCGGCGGGCGATGTCGATACGCTGCTGCTCGACAAGACCGGTACGATCACGCTGGGCGACCGGCAGGCAACGGCGTTCATTCCGCTCGCAGGGGTGAGCGAACGCGACCTCGCGGATGCGGCGCAGCTTTCCTCGCTTTCGGACGAAACGCCGGAAGGGCGCTCCATCGTCGTGCTTGCGAAGGAGAAATACGGTCTGCGCGGGCGCGACCTTGCCGGACATGCCGTGCAGTTCATCGCTTTCAGCGCGCATACCCGCATCAGCGGTATCGATATCGATGGCGAGCCGATCCGCAAGGGCGCCGTCGATGCCGTTCTGGCGCATATCCGGCAGGTGCGGGCAGATCCCGTGATCGGACTGCCATCCGACCTGCGCGCCGCCGCCGAGACCATTGCCAAATCGGGCGGAACGCCGCTTGCCGTCTCGCGCGGCGGGCGTCTCCTCGGCGTCGTCCATCTCAAGGACATCGTGAAGGGCGGCATCCGCGAGCGCTTCGCCGAGTTGCGGCAGATGGGCATCCGAACGGTAATGATCACCGGCGATAACGCGCTGACGGCGGCAGCAATCGCGGCGGAAGCGGGCGTCGACGATTTCCTCGCCGAAGCCACGCCCGAAGCGAAGCTTAGGCTCATCCGCGAGGAGCAGGCGCAGGGCAAACTCGTCGCCATGTGCGGCGATGGCACCAACGACGCGCCCGCGCTGGCGCAAGCCGACGTTGGCGTTGCCATGAACACGGGCACGGTCGCCGCGCGCGAGGCGGGCAACATGGTCGACCTCGACAGCGATCCGACCAAGCTCATCGAGATCGTCGGCATCGGCAAGCAACTGCTCATGACGCGCGGCGCTCTCACCACCTTCTCCATCGCAAATGACGTGGCGAAATATTTCGCGATCATCCCCGCGATGTTCATCGCCTTCTATCCGCAGCTCGGCGCGCTGAATGTGCTCGGCCTCGCCACGCCGGAAAGCGCGATCCTCTCGGCGATCATCTTCAACGCGCTGATCATCGTCGCGCTGATCCCGCTGGCACTTCGCGGCGTGCGCTACCGGCCCCGGCCAGCCGCGCAACTCCTTCAGCGCAACCTGCTGATCTACGGCGTCGGCGGGATCGTCGCGCCGTTCGTCGGCATCAAGTTGATCGACATCGCAATAACCGCCATTGGATTGGTCTAGAGGCTCACCATGCTTGCAACACTCCGCCCCGCCCTTGTCATGATCCTTTTCATGACCGCGCTGACCGGGATTGCCTATCCCCTCGCCGTGACGTCGCTCTCTCAAGCCGTGTTCCCGGAGCGCGCAAACGGCAGCCTCCTGACGCGCGACGGCCATGTCGTCGGATCGGCGCTGATCGGCCAGACCTTCACATCGGAGCGCTATTTCCAGGGCCGCCCCTCGGCCACGGTCGCGCCCGATCCAGCCGACCCGTCGAAAACCGTATCCGCTCCTTATAATGCCGCGAACTCTGCCGGATCCAACGCGGGGCCCACTTCGAAAACGTTGGTCGACCGCGTTCAGACGGGCGTCGCCGACTACCGACAAGCCAATGGCAGCGCGGGGCCGGTTCCCGCGGATGCAGCCACCACATCGGCCAGCGGCCTCGACCCGCACATCTCGCCAGCGAATGCCGCCGCGCAGGTGGAGCGCGTGGCAACCGCCCGCAACCTGCCACCCGCTCGCGTCCGGGCCCTCGTCGAGGCCGCAACGGAAGAAAGAACGCTTGGCTTCCTTGGAGAGCGGCGCGTTAATGTCCTTCTGCTCAATCTCGCCTTGGACGATGAGCAGAAGGACTCCCAGCAGGCTTCCATTCAGAGCCGGTGAGCGCAAAGCCGATGGCCGACGCCAGGGAAACGAACCGTCCGTCGCCGGACGCCCTCTTGGAACTGGCCCGCGATGAAAAGCGCGGGCGGTTGAAGATCTTCCTCGGCGCGGCTCCCGGCGTCGGCAAGACCTACGAAATGCTTCTGTCGGCGCGCGCGAAGCGCTCCGAGGGGGCGGATGTCGTGGTCGGCGTTGTCGAAACGCATGGCCGCCCGGAGACGGCGGCGCTTCTCGCCGGTTACGAGATCGTCCCGCGCAGGGCCGCAAGCTACAAGGGCCGCGTCATCGAGGAAATGGATCTCGACGCCATTCTGGCGCGGCGTCCGCAGGTGGCGCTCGTCGACGAGCTTGCGCACACGAACGCGCCCGGCAGCCGCCATCCCAAGCGCTACCTCGACGTGGAAGAACTGCTGGCGGCCGGCATCGACGTCTACACCACGCTGAACATCCAGCACGTGGACAGTCTGAATGACATCGTCGCGCAGATCACGCGCATCCGCGTGCAGGAGACGGTGCCCGATTTCGTGCTCGACAAGGCCGACGACATCGAGGTGATCGACCTCGCGCCGGACGAACTGATCCAGCGGCTTCGCGAGGGCAAGGTCTATGTGCCGGAGCAGGCGAAGCGCGCGCTTCAGCACTATTTTTCGCCGGGCAATCTGACGGCGCTCCGCGAACTGGCTCTCAGGCGAACCGCGCAGAGAGTGGACGAGCAGCTGCTCACACACATGAAGGCGCACGCCATCGAAGGGCCATGGGCCGCCGGTGACCGCGTTCTCGTCTGCATCAGCGAAGATCCGCGCTCGGCGGGGCTCGTGCGGTATACGAAGCGGCTCGCGGATCGCCTGCGCGCACCCTGGACGGCGCTCTACATCGAGACGCTGCGCAGCCAGGAACTCTCCGTCGCCGAGCGCGACCGCATCGCGGATACGCTCCGACTGGCGGAGCGGCTCGGGGGCGTCGCGGCCACGCTGCCGGGGCGCGGACGCGTGGCGGACGACGTAATGGACTTCGCGCGGTCCAACAACGTCACGCAGATCGTCATCGGCAAGTCGGAGCGCTCGCGCTGGTTCGAACTGCTGCATGGATCGGTGGTTCACGAGCTTGTTCGCCGTTCCGCCAACATCAGCGTGCATGTCATCGCGGGCGATGCGCTGAACAAGGAGACGATCCCGCGCAAGACGGTGCGGACCGCCGCCACGTCGCGTCATACCAATCCGCTCGGCTATATTGCCGCGATTGTCACCACCGCCGGTGTCGTCCTCGTGGCGCGCCTCGCGCAGTCCTTCATGGGCGGCGAAACGATCCCGCTCCTGTTCCTTATGGGCGTTCTCGGCATCGCCTACTATTTCGGGCTGGGGGCTTCGCTGTTTGCCGCCTTTGCCGCAATGCTTGCCTACAATTTCTTTTTCCTTCCGCCGCTCTACACCTTCACGATCGCGGACCCGATCAACGTCTCCGCGCTCGTCTTCTTTCTCTGCACCGCGCTTGCCGTCAGCAATCTGACCGCACGCGTGAAGCGGCAGGCGGAACTGGCGCGAAACAGGGCCGCAATCACAAGCGCGCTCTACGCCTTCTCGAAAAACCTCGCGAGCAATGTCACTCTCGACGATCTTCTGTGGGCGGCCGTCTCGCAGATCGCGACGTCGCTGAAAGCGGATGTGGTGATCCTGTTGCCCGATCAGGATGGACAGTTGAGCGCTGCCGCCGCCTTTCCTCCCGGCGACACGATCGAGGACTCGGATGTCGGCGCGGCCAAATGGTCGATCGATAACGGCCTTGCGGCGGGCAGGGGGGCGGACACTCTGCCGGGCGCGCGGCGCTTGTTCCTGCCGCTGAGAACCGGGCGCGGAATCATCGGCGTCGTGGGGCTTGGACCCGGCTTGCGATCCGACATCATCCTCACGCCGGACGAGCGGCGGCTGCTCGACGCGCTGATGGATCAAACGGCTGTCGCCATCGAACGTGTGAAACTCGCGAAGGAGATGGACGACGCCCGCGTCGCTGCCGAGGCCGAGCGGCTGCGCGGCGCGCTCCTGACATCGCTGTCGCATGATCTCCGAACGCCGCTCGCTTCCATCCTCGGGGCGGCGAACTCTCTTCGGGAATATGGCGACCTGTTCGACGCGCAGGCAAAATCCGATCTCGTCCTTACCATCGAGGAGGAGGCGCAACGCATGTCGCGGTTCGTAGCCAATCTGCTCGACATGATGAGGCTCGAATCGGGCGCAATCCAGCTCAGGCTTGAGCCGGTGGACGTAGCCGAAGTTCTCGGTGCCGCCGTTCGCCGCGTTGCCGCGCTGCTCAAGCACGGCTCTGTCGAGTTCGATATCGAGCCGGATTTGCCGCTGCTGAACCTCGATCCTGTCCTCATGGAGCAGGTGTTCGTCAACCTTCTCGACAATGCAGGGAAATATGCGCCCGCCGGATCGACCATCACACTGAGAGCCCGGAAGGAAGGTTCCTCGGTCCGCATCTGCGTGATCGATGAGGGCCCCGGTATTCCCGAGGACAAGCTGTCGGCGGTCTTCGAGAAATTCCACCGCGCGGATAACGGCGACCGCCAGCGCGCTGGCACCGGCCTCGGTCTCGCGATCTGTCGCGGCTTTGTGGAAGCGATGGGCGGCGCCATTTCGGCCGCGAACCGGTCCGACCGGACGGGGGCGATCCTCGCGATTTCCTTTCCGGGCTCCTCTGCCGTCCGACCACCTCGCGAGCGGGGCGACACATGACAGTTGCAGACCGCACTCTCGTTCTCGTTGTGGAGGATGAGCCTCAAATCAGGAGGCTGCTGCGCACAAGTCTTGGTGCGAATGGATTTGCCATCATCGAGGCGACGAACGGCAAGGCGGCGTTGGAGACACTCGTGCGCGAGCGGCCCGAAATCATCCTCCTCGATCTCGGACTGCCCGACATGGACGGCCTTGCGATCATCGGAACGCTGCGAAGCTCAGGCGACAAGACGCCGATCGTGGTGCTTTCAAGCCGTGGCGAGGAAGCGACCAAGGTCGAAGCGCTGGATCTCGGTGCTGACGACTACGTCACCAAGCCTTTCGGCGTAGCCGAACTGATCGCGCGGCTTCGCACCTCGCTGCGCCATCGCGTGCAGGCCGAAGGCGGCGAGCCGGTTTTTGAAAGCGGCAACCTGCGCATCGACCTCGTCCATCGCCGCGTGACGCTTTCCGGCAGCGACGTGAAGCTTTCCCCCAAGGAATACGATATTCTCCGCCTTCTCGCGCTTCATGCCGGGAAAGTCCTGACGCACAAATTCATCATGGCCGAGCTTTGGGGCGCAAACGCCGACGTGCAGTATCTGCGCATCTATGTGCGCCAGCTTCGCGCGAAGATCGAAGCGCATCCCGAAAGCCCCGAGCACATCATCACCGAGACCGGCGTCGGCTACCGCCTGAAGTAGAAGCCGCTTTGAATGCGCGGCGCCGTTCGTCTTTCCGCAAGAGCCGAACTATGCCAAGGGCGCGCGTTCCCTGCGGATTTCATCCATCAGCAGACCAACGTTTCGCAGGTTTGCCCGGAAGGAAAAATCGAACACCGTGCCGGCAATCGGAACGACCCCTGCCAGCGCGTCGATCCCCGCATTCAGCGCCATGCGCCGCAGAAGCGCCGGAGATGCGCCGAGCTTTCGGGCCGACGAAATGATCCTGAGCGACAGCGCGAGCGCGGCGAGATCGCCGACGATGGGCACCAGTCCGATAACAGGATCCCACCCAAAGCGGAGTCTCGTCAGCGGCAGCCGGAACTGTGAGTCCAGCAAGCTGGCGAGTCGGTCAGTGTGGTCGAGAGCGCGGAGGTACTCGGCAGGAACCGGTTCTTTCGCGGTAGGTATCTGGTATGTCATGCCTCATATGGCGGCTGTGTGTTTCGCGCTGTGCAGGGGCGCGACCTTACCGGCACGGCGTCCATCACGCTTTGCGGCCTCAAGACGCCGGTGACGATCCATCGAAATGGGACCCCAAACCCTCGACGATAATTTGAACCCTATCATCAAAGGCAACTTGAGGCGAGGCGCTGCCGCAGCGCGCGAAATTTCCCGCCCTCGGTGTGAATGCTTGTCGGCATCTTCGGCGCCCGATTTGTTCCGGGCATCGAGATGCGCTCACGGGGAGTGCTTCGCCCCATCGTGGAACTCGTCGATCACCACGGCGGATGCAGCCGTGCATCTGGTAGAAACCCGGGGTTGCCTCGAACGTAGAAGCCTGTAGTGTCGCGCGCTCCCAGAAGCGGCGCCAGCGCCAGTTCGAGAGCGCGATCATGAATTCTTCGATCGGTATCGATTTCGGCACCACCAACACGGTGCTTGCCATGAAGACGGCGGATGGAAACGTGCAGCCCGTCAGGTTTCCGCACGCCGATGCTGAGTTTTCGTCTTTTCGATCCGTGCTTGCCTTCTGGCGGGAAGAAGGCGAATGGCTGCCCGAAACGCATTGCGAAGCGGGGCCTTGGGCTATCGAAGCCTTCATCGCCTACCCGACGGACACGCGCTTTTTCCAGTCCTTCAAGACCTACGCCGCCAACCGGAGTTTCCAGAACACGCAGGTGTATGGAAAGCGCTATCTCTTCGAGGACATTCTGGCCGCGTTCTTCGAACAGGTGAACAGGCGCTCCGGCGATTCCGCGACCCCGCCGCGCCGGCTCGTACTTGGAAGGCCGGTGAAATTCGCCGGACCCAAGCCGGATGCCGCGCTCGCCCAGCAGCGCTACGAGGCGGCGTTCAAGCGCTTCGGGTTCGAGGAGATTCATCATGTCATGGAGCCGATCGCAGCCGCCTACTACTATGCCCACAGGCAGACGCGGGCCTCGACCGTGCTGGTCGGCGATTTCGGCGGCGGCACGAGCGACTTTTCCATCGTCTCGTTCGAGCCGACGCCGAGCGGCATGCACGCCCGGCCTCTCGCATTCTCCGGCGTCGGCGTGGCAGGCGACACGTTCGATTTCCGCATCATCGATCATGTCGTCGCGCCGGTACTCGGCAAGGGCTCGAAATACAGGAGCTTCGAAAAACTGCTCGACATGCCGCAAAGCTACTACCACAGCTTCGCGCGCTGGAGCGATCTCTGCCTCATGCGCTCGTCCGGCGCGGTCGCTGAGCTGAAAAGACTGGCTGCGGCGAGCGTCGAGCCGGAGAAAATCGAGCGCTTCATCGCGCTCATCGAGGGCAACGTCGCCTATTCGCTTTACAAGGCGGTGTCCGAGGCCAAGACGCGGCTGTCTCGCGACGCAAGCGCCAGGCTGACGTTTTCGGCGTCTGGCGTGGAGCTTGATGCTGAAATTGCCCGCGCCGACTTCGAACGCTGGATCGCGAGAGACCTCGCCCATCTCTCCGCCAGCATCGACGACGCGCTCGCGAAGGCCGGACTTGCGGCGGATGCCATCGACCGGGTGTTTCTCACCGGAGGAACGTCCTTCGTCCCCGCCGTGCGGCGGCTGTTTACGAAGCGTTTCGGTGTCGAGAAGGTCGATACCGGCGACGAGTTCGTTTCGATTGCCAACGGGCTTGCGCTGATCGCCGAGGAAGAGGACATCGCGCGCTGGACAGTGGACGAATGTGCCGCCGCGAATGGCGTGGCGTAACGCCGGCGCGCCGTTGCATAGACATCGCCGCCCGCGTCGAACGTGAGTGAGCCGCTCGAACGGTGAGGGCCGCGTCGATGGCGTTATCTTTCCCCGATTTCAACGCGACCGAGCCGGTCGGCCAGTCGAGCGGTGCGGCCACCTCGATGGCGCCGCCTGCGTTGGCCGCGAGGGTGTCCGAGCCGAGCGACAATGCGGCGTTGAAGGCGATGTCCGAACCGGCGTTGAGTTCGATGCGGTTGCGACGAAAGCTTCGCGCCGGTGATGTCGCCGGCCGGTCGCCATGGCAAGCAGCATGGAGCGGCGGCGCCCTCCCAAGGAAATATTCACGGCCTTGATGGCCTTCTCTGGATAGTACCGGAGTTGGCAGCCGAACTCTCAGACTGCAAGATCAACGGGTGTGAAGCCAGGGACACACATGGGTACGCGGACCTTGTGTGGCCTGCTATAAGTCTCTGATGTGTGAACTTCTGCGACTAATTTAGGTTGGCTGGGGAACCTGGATTCGAACCAAGACTAACGGAGTCAGAGTCCGCTGTTCTACCATTAAACTATTCCCCAGCAGCGGGCGGCGCGCCGACCGCTGATCAGGGCCGGACAATGGAGCAGTTTTTGCCGCTTCGCAAGTCTTTGTTGCGCGTCGGGTCGACAAACACGCCTTTTGCGGCGCAGTCGGGATGCCGCCCGGCCGTTCGCTTCCGTAGCCCCTTTTTCCGGCGCTTACGAAGACCCGAAAGCGCCGGATTTTGCAAAATTGGGGGCGACCGTCCGATAATGCGGTATAAAATGCCCGGAGATTTTTTCACGAAACGAGGGCGCAGCATGAAAATCGCAATCGCAACGAAAGACTGGCAAAGTGTCGCCGGACATGCGGGGCAATCGCGATTCTGGTTGCTTTACGATCTTTCCGAGGTGAAGGCGGGCGACCCTTTGCCCACGCCACGGCATATCCAGCTCACCAATGCTCAAATCCTGCACTATTTCGAGGATGATGCGCCGCATCCATTGGATGGCATCGAGGTGGTAGTGGCAGGCAGCGCGGGCGACGGTTTCGTGCGGCGCATGAAAAAGCGCGGTGCCGATGTATTGCTGACCGGCGAAACCGATCCCACGGCGGCGCTGAACCGAATCCTTGCAGGCGAGGCGCTGCCGGATCAGCGCTTCGACATCACGACGACACTTTGCAAACTGCGGGATTTGTTCTCCAAGCACTGAGGTCAGCCTCGCTTCATCGGTGCCGATCTGGCTGAGACAAGTCGAACGTCTGCATGAGTCTACAGCGTGGCGCCGCGCTCGATTTACGGAATGATGCTGTAGAGTTTTCGGATTTTCTGCGCCGTTTGCTTGCCGCCCCGCCCATGTCGGATCAACCTCCACCCGGCTTGCGAATTATATATCCGAGCGGATGCGGACGGTGCGGGGGGCGAGGGATGCCTTGCCTGTCGTCCCGGGTGGCATGCGCGAAGTGTCTGAGCGGTTTGAATAAAGCACTCGGCGGGTTTTATCTGACGCCACGGCCCGGCCGAGAAGGCCGAGCGCCTCTTCCGTCGGCATGGGCTTGATGGTGCCGCATGCGCCGCCGCTGCGTCGGAGCGAGTGTCCCCGGCGGTTCATCCGCTTGCGCTCGTTTCCCGACTGTTGCGCCGCGCCCAAAATGATTCGGCATTGCCGGCTTTTGCATCCACTTTTTTCCTTCCCGCTCACGCGCAGGGGAAGATCATTTATGCAACGAAGGATTGCATTCAAATAAATGATGCAAATCAAAGGTTGAGATTATTGTTCCCGTTCCTTGTCATCCTTTGTAATTTTGTTGCGTTACTGCAACAGGGCTTGTCCGATTTTCTTATAATCGTTCCACATCCAAAGAACGGCGGAATGCGATCTTGCGCATATGATTGCTGCTTCGTAATAATCTGACCATAGCGCGCAATATATGGGCGATAAAGGACCGCTTCTCAGTCGGGTCCGAGCGCGCAGAAAACGGGCAAGGAGGGGGCGCATGTTTTTCTCTAATTTGACCGGCTCTTCGTGTGGAGAGCCGGAGCGGGGGCGTTTGCGCCTTCGAAAGCGAGCGATTTGGACCCTGCCGGCACTTGGCCTTCTGGTGGCTATCGCGGGCGGGCAGGCGGTGGCAGGACAAAGCGCCGCGATCGGTTCCGACGTTTTCGTTTATGCGATGCAGTCTCAGGCGGGCGAAAAGCCGCTTCCGGCAGGGCATCCCGACGTGTCGGGCATGACGCCGGCCGATGCGCATGGCGCCAAGAGCGCGCACGGAGCGAAAAAAAGCGCGCACGGGGGCATTGGCACAAATCCGCACTCGGGTCTTTCCTTGTCGAAGGCGAGCCCAGCGAAAGCGCTGCTCAATCATGCGCTCTTCACGCCCGAAGCCGGTCTGGTCGGTAGCTCGGGCAGCTCCGGCGGCGGCGTCGACGCCGAAACCGAACATCTGATCATGGTCGCGGAATCCGTCCCGCCCGCCAAACCCGACACAGCCAAGCCGGACGCGGCCAAGGCTCCCGCAGGCAAGGCGCAGGCCGCCGAGGCCGCTCCCGCCGCCGATGCGAAGGCGAAGGTCGTCCGTGCCGCGCCAGACGATCCGGAAGGCCGGTATTACGTCGGCTCGGAGCCGTGCAAGGTCTGCCACGCCTATCTGTTCGACGAATTCAAGTTCACGGTCATGGGCCGCAATTTCGAGGCCGGCAAGGACACGCCCAAAGGCAAGATGGACTGCGAAACCTGCCACGGCCCCGCATCGGCGCACGTGAACGGGGGTGGCGGTCGTCTCGGCGGCGGCATCCGCTCGTTCCGCAAGTCCGATCCGCGCACGTCCGTCGCCGACACGAACGCCGTCTGCCTGCAGTGTCACGAGAAGAACGACCGCACCTACTGGAAGGGGAGCACGCACGAGACGCGCGATGTCGCCTGCACGGACTGCCACACCGTCATGCGCAAGACTTCCCCGCGCTTCCAGCTCGCGAAGGGCACGGTCCAGGACACCTGCTTCCAGTGCCACAAGGATCGCCGCGCGCAGAGCCTCCGCAGTGCCCACATGCCGATGATCGAGGGCAAGATCAGCTGCTCCAGCTGTCATAACCCGCACGGCAGCGCTTCGGAAACGGCGATGCTGAAGGAAGCGACCATCAACGACACCTGCTACCAGTGCCACGCCGACAAGCGCGGTCCGTTCCTCTTCGAGCATGCGCCGGTTCGCGAGAACTGCATGAACTGCCACGAGCCGCACGGCTCCATGCACAACAGCCTGCTCGTGGTGGCTCGCCAGCGGCTTTGCCAGCGGTGCCATACGGTCCCGCATGCGACTGCAGGTCTGGCCGATCCCTCGGTGGCGAACAACATGCGCCGGACAGTCAGTCTGGCCTGCCAGAACTGCCACAGCAATATCCACGGCTCGAACGCGCCGTCGGGATCGAGATGGCACCGGTAGCAATATAAACCAAGCAAGAACAATAACCTGACCGGTCTCGGGCGGACCGGTCAGGAATGGGCGGAGACGGATCAGGAGAGGCGCCTTGGGCGGCGCGGGAGGGGATCATGGAGTTTCATGGCAGGGTAGTGCTGACGAGTATTCTTTCGATTGCGGTGGCATCGTTCGCCGTGCAGTCGGCGCGAGCGGGCGACAAGCCGGCCCCGGCTCCCGCCGCGCCCGCAGCCGAAGAGAAGATCGAACTCGACACCTGGGGCGACATCGAGTTCGGCGGGCGGTACTTCATCGAGAAGCCGCGCGACATCGGCAGGGCCTGGGTCACACCGAGCGTTCAGCGCCCGGACAAGGGAAGCATCGCTAAGTACGAAGAATATGGCAACGTTCCTGAAGGCGCCTATCTCGAGAGGCTGACCGCCGGCGCCCAGACCAAGGACGGCGCGTACGTGGCCGAGCTTCGCGCGACCGATGTGGGCAACAACAACCAGCGCTACATCTTCGACTGGGGAATCACCGGTGTGCTGACCGGCACCGTGACGTGGGACCAGATCCCGCATGTCTACAGCACGACCGCGCAGAGCATCTGGAACGGCGTCGGCACCAACTATCTGACGACGAATGTCAATCTCAGCGAATTGGCGACGAAGTACGCGCAGGCCGACTTTATCAATCCGCTCAGTGCCAACGGCATCGCGGCCAAAAATCTGATCAACAGCACGTTGGCGGCAAATCTGAAGACGATCAAGATCGGCATCGACCGCGATCGCTTTGAAGCGGATCAGCGCTGGACGCCAACTCCCAACTGGGAAGCGCGTGTCCAATATTTCCATGAAAAGCGGGAAGGCACGCAGGTCGCCGGCGTAAACTGGGGCGGCGTCGCCGGTACACAGATGGTGCAGGTACCGCGGCCGGTCGATGACACCACCCAGAATGCGAAGGCGTCCGGCGAGCGCTCCGGCGACTGGGCTTACGGCCATTACAACGTCAAGATCACGGGCGGCATATCCACGTACGATAACGAATACAGCTATTACACGGTGCAGAATCCGTTCTATACGCTGCCGACCGGTGGAACCAAGGCAGACTGCGCCAGTACGTACAATGCGGCGTTGAACGCTTCGCCATGCGCACGCGTCAGCCTCATGCCAAGCAATCAGGCGTATTCCGGCAATATCACCTCCGGTATCGACCTGCCGTTCAGTTCGCGTTTCATGAACACCGTCCAGTACACGACGATGCGGCAGGACGAGCCGTTCATGCCGATGACGATCGCGACCGGGAGCACGACGTTAAACACGTACAACTCGCCCTTCTATGACGCCACGACCGGGCGCACGTACAACACCGCCACCAGCCTCAATGGCGAGGTCAATGCGCTGCTCGTCAACAATGTGCTCAACACGCGCATAACCGACGATCTCAAGTCTACGCTTCGTTATCGATACTACGACAACGATAACCAGACTCCCGAGACCTTCTGGAGATGGGTCTCGGAAGATACGGCCCTGAGCGTGGATAGAAGAAACTTCGGCTATTCCTATACCAAGCAGAACGCGTCCGGGGATTTGACTTACCATGTTCTCAAGAACGCCTCGGTCGGCGGCTCAGCGGGCTGGGAGAGGATCGAGCGCGACAACCGCGAAGCGCTTCGCACCGACGAGTTAATCGGCAAGGTCTACGCAGATGCACGCTGGAACGACATCGGCCAGTTGCGGGCAAGCTACCAGTACTCGGAAAGGCGCTACGATCGTTACGATCCACAGGCTTGGTATGCGACGATCTACCCGGACGGCACAGGTGGCACATCGAACAACTGGGGCGAGCGCAAGTTCGACCTCGCGAACCGCGACAGAAACAAGGGCAATGTGCTGTTCTCGTTCGACAATATCCCGTACCTGTCGAATCTCTCGTTGACGCCAAGCTTCGGAATTCGGAATGACGACTATCTGACGGACCCGAACAAGGCATATTCCCGCAGCGTGACCTTCAACAACACGACAACCACCTCGACGACTTACGAGATGGGATTGTTGAAGGATTACAGCTGGAACGGAGGTATTGAGGCGGCTTACTCGTTCAAGCCGGGCACCAGCATCGTGTTTGCCTACGTTCATGAGAATTCCGACAGGGATCTCGTCGGCAGCAACACGCTGCAGAATACCGCAACAGGCGCCATCGCGGCTGTGAATACCCGCTGGGCCAGCAACATGAAGGAGGACGTGGACACCTTCATCGTCGGCGCGAACATCGCCCTGAATGATCAGTTTGACTTCAGCGCGAGCTATTCGATCGCCTTTGGCAAGGAGAACTGGACGGCCACCGACCTCTCGGGCAACAGCGCTTGCGCAACACCGGGCTCGGCTGCTTACCTCGCCGGTTGCATTCCCTATCCAACCGTTAACACGAACCTTCAGCGTGTCGATGCGGTACTGAAGTACAAGTTCGACTCGGAACTTGTTACGAAAACGGGCTTCGATGGCGATGTATACTGGAAACTGAAGTACAGCTGGGATCACTCTCGCGTAGACAACTGGCAGAACGATCTTGTGACGCCATACATGTACCTGGTTGATCCTTCGGCTCAGGGGCGCGATATCTCCATGGCCGCTTACAATCCGAACTACGATGTTCACGTCGTCGCCACGTCGCTGAACTTCAAATGGTAAATGCCGCGCCCCGCCCAAAATATACGGCGGGGCGTAACCTGACTTCATCTTTCGTGCGCCGGGTCATGACGTCCCCACAGCGGCCCGGCGCACGGGAACGGATTTGCGGCGACTGGGGCGCGAGGCGATGCCCGGCATTTCAGTGGCATCGCCCGTTGGCCGTATTTTACTCGATTTCGATCTTTCCGCGAAAAATTCGACAATTACTACCTTGGAATTATTCTCGTTCGGCTTGACGCCGAGCTTAAGCACACTATAAAGTCTATCTCGGTAGAATTGTCGGATTGGCGCCAGTTCTACTGAAGTTATGATCGAAAAATACACCTGCTGCAAGTGCTGACGGGTAAAGCCTAGTCTTTTAGCGGGGTATTATTTCGCCGCTTCAGGCGCGATGCGACGCGGAGGCATGGAACGATTATCGCAGCCAAGGGAATTTCCGCGGCGGCTGCCAATAGCGAAGAACCGGAAAACGGCGCAACAAAAACCAACAAAAGGAAAGAGGAACGCTCCCATGGAAGATACCAGCAACAAGGCCGGAAACACGCGCCGCGAGGTTTTGAAATTCGGTGCTTATGCGCTCGGCGCGCTCGGTGCAGCCGGCCTCGTGGCCGGCAGCGCGGAGGCGCAGGTGGCGAAGAAGGCGGCGCAGGCGGCCGTCGGTTATCAGGGCTCTCCGAACAGCGGCAAGCACTGCGCCCTTTGTCAGCACTTCCAGGCTCCGTCAAGCTGCCGCGTCGTCGAAGGCACCATCAGCCCGAACGGCTACTGCAAGATCTTCTCGAAGAAGGGCTAGCGCGGGTCGACGCGGTTTTCCGATGGCTCGACGGGACCGATTGCCGCGCCCGAAGGCGCGTCGCTCCGGCGGCGCGTCCTTTCGGCGTCGGGGCGCGGAGGCCGTGCCTGCTTGGCTTGGTTCGTCTTTCGCCGTGTGACGGCCTTTGGAGCCTCCCGGCGAAAATCGCCGCGACCGGCTTCCGCCAATGAGCGAGGCGGCTTGAACAGCTTGATCTCGTCCCCATTAACTGGTCTTTCACAGCCTTGACACCCGAAGCTGTCGGAGTACTGTCGCGCGCGATGATCTGGATAATCTTTGCTTTATTGACGGCCGGCGTAATTCTGGCGGTGACGCGTTCGCTCAGGCGCGCGCCCGCCAATGCCCATGCGGGCGCGTCAGAGGTGGAAGTCTACAAGGCGCAGCTCGCCGAACTCGACCGCGAGGCCGAACGCGGCACCGTCGGGCAGGAGGAAACCCGCCAGACGAGGCTTGAACTTTCGCGGCGCCTGCTGCGCGCCAGCCGGCAGGGCAACGCTTCATCGCAAGGCGTGGGCGTGGGGTTCGGCGGAAACAGCGCGGTGGCCGCTGCCGCCACGGCCGCGCTGCTCGCGCTCGGCACCATCGCGACCTATGTCGTCTATGGACAGCCCGGCTTGCGGGATATGCCGCTTGAAGCCCGTCTGAACGTGCCGCCCGAGAGGCAGACCGTCGACGTCTATATCGCGAAGGCCGAACGCGAACTGCGTGCGAACCCGAAAGACGTAGCCGGTTGGATGCGCATCGCGCCGGTCTATTTCCGTAACGGTTTGTTCGACAAGGCAGCCGATGCCTATTCTCGCGCCATCGAATATGGCGGCATGGACGAGGAGAAGCTTCTCGGCCTTGGAGAGGCGCTGACCTTCGCCAATGATGGCAGCATCAACGATCGCGCGCGGCTCGCTTTCGAATCGGCGGCCAAGCTCAGCCCTACGTCGCTTCGCGTCCGCCTCTGGACCGGCCTTATCGCCGAGCAGGATGGCCGCAGAGGCGAGGCCGAGAAAATTTACAAGGCGATGCTCGCCGGTGAACTGCATCCCGGGCTCAGGCAGCTTGTGAACCAGCGCCTTGCAGCTCTTTCCGCGCCGGATCAATCGAACGATGTCGCCCAGGCAAGCCCCGAAGAGCAGGGCAAGATGATCCGCGGCATGGTGGACGGGCTTGCCGCGCGCCTCAAGGAGAACAAGTCAGACCTCGAAGGCTGGATAAGGCTGATCCGCTCCTACGCGGTTCTGAAGGAAAACGACAAGGCTAAAGACGCCGCCGAAACCGCGCGGCAAGCTTTCGCATCCGATGCGAAGGCTCTTCGAGAGATCGAAGCCGCCGTAAAGGAAGCCGGGCTTGGCGCCAACGGGCAGGGAGGGCAACCGAGGACATGACGAGAAAGAAACGCCGCGCGGTTTTGATCGTAATGGGCCTTGCGCTGATCGGTGTGGCCTCGACGCTTGTGCTGAGTGCGCTCCAGACGCAGGTCACTTTCTTCATGAGCCCGGCCGAGGTGGCCAAGGCCGCGCCCGATCCTGCCACGCGTTTCCGACTCGGCGGCCTCGTTGCAGCGGGCAGCTACAAGCGCGAAGCCGACGCGGTGAATGTTTTCTCCGTCACCGACAACGCGGCTTCCCTGCCCGTGAGCTACAAGGGCATCCTGCCCGACCTGTTCCGCGAGGGGCAGGGCGTGGTCGCGGAGGGACGCCTTGTGAACGGCGTGTTCGTTGCCGATACCGTGCTCGCAAAGCACGACGAGAATTACATGCCGCCGGAGGTTGCGGACGCGCTGAAAAAGAACGGCCATTGGCAGGAGAAGAGCGGGAAGCAACCCGCGCCGACGCCCGGCACCTGACCGGGCGCGCTTGGAACCGGGAGCATTGTCAGCGAAGCGATTTCGGCTCGCGAACGAGAAGCTTTCAAATCGGAAGGCTAAAACCTTTCGATGAACCTTGCGAACCGAGGAACGCAACCGGATCCTGGCAAAGGCGTGCGGACCTCGGCAACGACAGACAATCACGCGAAACGGCGACCGAAAACGCCGGAGGCGCATGGGAGAAAGAAGACCGTGATCGTTGAACTGGGCCACTTCGCCCTCATCCTCGCTCTCTTCGTCGCCGTTGTGCAGTTTGCCGCGCCGCTCGCCGGTTTGCGCACGCGCGATACGCGCCTCATGGCCATGGGCGACGCCGCCGCTCCGATCGCTTTCCTGCTGATCGCGGGCTCCTTCGCGGCGCTGCTCTGGGCGCATATCAATTCCGATTTCTCGGTGGCGAACGTCTGGGAAAACTCCCATTCCGCGAAGCCGCTTCTCTACAAGATTTCCGGCGTGTGGGGGAACCACGAAGGCTCGATGCTCCTGTGGGTGCTGATCCTCGCACTGTTCGGCGCGGCGGTTTGGCTGTTCGGCCAGAACCTGCCGCTCGATCTGCGGTCGGCGGTGCTCTCCATTCAGGGGCTGATCCTCTTCACATTCACGCTGTTTATCGTCGTGACATCGAACCCCTTCGTCCGCATCCCGAATGCGCTGTTCGAAGGGCAGGGGCTTAACCCGATCCTGCAGGATCCGGCGCTCGCGATCCATCCGCCGCTGCTCTATGCGGGTTATGTCGGCTTCTCGATGGCCTTTTCGTTCGCCATTGCGGCGCTGCTTCTCGGGCGCGTCGACAGCGCATGGGCGCGCTGGGTGCGGCCGTGGACGCTCGCCGCGTGGATTTTCCTCACCATCGGCATCGCCATCGGTTCCTGGTGGGCCTATTACACGCTCGGCTGGGGCGGCTGGTGGTTCTGGGATCCGGTGGAGAATGCCTCGCTCATGCCGTGGCTGACCGGCACGGCGCTGTTGCATTCCGCCATCGTGATGGAAAAGCGCGACAGTCTGAAAGCGTGGACGATCCTGCTTTCGATCCTTACCTTCAGCTTCAGCCTGCTCGGCACCTTCCTCGTGCGTTCGGGCGTGCTGACTTCGGTGCACTCCTTCGCGTCGGACCCGTCGCGCGGCGTCTTCATCCTCGTCATCGTGAGTCTGTTCACGGCGGGCGGCCTGCTTCTTTTCTCCTGGCGCTCGAATTCGCTTGCCGCCAGCACGGCCTTTTCGGTGGTGTCGCGCGAATCGAGCCTCGTGCTGAACAATCTGTTCCTCACGGTCTCCTGCGGCGTCGTCTTTGTCGGCACCCTCTATCCGCTCGCGCTGGAAGCTGCCACCGGCGACAAGATTTCGGTCGGCGCTCCATTCTTCAATTCGACGGTCGTCTGGATCTTCCTGCCTCTGCTCCTACTCCTTCCGTTCGGCATCTTCACCGCGTGGAAGCGTGGCGATCTCGATGAAGCGGCGCGCCGCCTCATTCCGGCTGCGGTCGCTGCTGTTCTCGTCGGCATCGCGTCCGTCATGGCGGGAGCCGGCTTCAAGACCGGTCTCGCGCTGACGCTGGGCGCATGGGTGTTCGCGGGCGCGGTGTGGGAAGTGCTCTGGCGCGCGCGATTTGCCCAGGTTTCCTTCGGCGAGACGGCGCGGCGCATCGCCAACATGCGGCGCAGCCAATGGGGCGCGACGCTCGGACATGTCGGCCTCGCTGTCAGCGTCATCGGCATCGCGGGCACGACCGCATGGAATGCCGAGCATCTCGCGGTCATGAAGCCCGGCGACAGCATCGATGTCGGCAGCTACAGCATCACCTTCAAGAAGGTCTATGACGAGCCGGGGCCGAACTACACGGCGCAGGCTGGCGACTTCGAGCTGAAGAGCGGCGATCGTGTGATAGGCACCATCACCTCGGCGAAGAAAAAATACGATGCGCCCCCGCAATCCACCACGGCGGCGGGCATCGCGGTGCGTCCGTTCGCGGATGTCTACGTGGTGCTCGGGAACGAGGCGCCGGGCGGTGCCTATTCGATCCGTGCCTATTATCACCCGTTCGTGCGGTGGATCTGGGGCGGCGCGGTTCTCATGTTCATCGGCGGGTTCCTGTCTCTGCTCGACCGGCGCCTGCGCATCGGCGTTGGCCAGCGAGCGGGGAAGCCGCCGCTTTCGCAATCGCCCAAGATCGGCCCGGCCCTGCCAGCGGAGTAAGCCATGCGTTCCTTCCTTGCACTGCTCGCCCTGACGTTCGCCGCCGCGGTCACGCCCGCGCTCGCCGTCGATCCGCAGGAGCAACTGAAAGACCCGGCCCTCGAACAGCGCGCGCGCGACATTTCCGCCGGGCTTCGCTGCCTCGTCTGCCAGAACCAGTCCATCGACGATTCCGACGCGCCGCTCGCCAAGGATCTGCGAATCATCGTCCGCCAGCAGCTCGAAAAAGGGCGAACGAACGCGGAAGTGCTTGACTACGTGGTGGCGCGGTACGGCAACTTCGTGCTTCTGAAGCCGCCTTTCACATTCAACACCCTGTTGTTATGGGCAGCGCCTGTGCTGCTTATCGGGGGAGGCTTGTTGCTTGCCGCGCGTCTCGTCCGCCGCAAACCCCTCGAAGCGGCGGGTGCGAAGCCGCTCACGCCCGAAGAACAGGCCGAATTGCAGGCCCTTCTCGGTGAAAAGCGTTCCTGAAGGCCGAGTCTGGCCACGGAGAGTGCACCGCAAAAGTGTGACGGGGTATTCCGTCAAGACGCGATAAACAAAGGATCGAGCGCGCCTTTGATACCTATCAAAGGCGGTGCCTCTGGCGTAATCTGCGGTCGGCCCGAATCGGGCGCTCGGGGCAGGCACCCGCGACGCTGACCAAAGGTCCGCGAATCTGCGCTCGACGCGCCGCTTGTTTCCGCGATTTTCGCCCGTGATTTCCAGGCCCGCGAACACAGCGTCGTGCCCATCCGGAAGCGGCAGGGCGCCGAATGTTCGGGTGTCGATCAGCTTCTCTGCCGTCAAATCGATGCGACCTAACGCAGGCTGATCCGTTGTACCTGCCGAATTCCGCGCTCGCAGGCCAAGAGGTCGAAAAGCGCGTTCCTGATGGGCGATGTGGGATCTGGATCAGCCCTGCGTCGAATCGGATGGATCGCACGCGAAGAAGCTCGATCGATCGTACGCGTTGCGCCGTTTCCGGGTTCCGCCGCGACACCGTGAGGCGCCCGCGCTTCCGGCGCTTTGCAAGACGGTTTCGAAGCGCAAACCGGTTCACCGGCTCGCCCGCGTCGCTCGGCCGGGGAGCCACCGCATTTCGCCGATGGCCCGCGCGTGCGCGAGCGTGACGGCTTCTTGTTCGCCCCGCCGTATGGCAGCAGCCGATGGCCCGCGCGTGCGCGGGCTTTACGCGCGGCGACGGTCAGCCGCCCGACGGGCCGTTCGACAGCGGGCTCGACGCCGGAGTCGTGGCCCGCGCCTGATCCAGCGACTCTGTCGCCTTCTTTCCCGTTTGCGGCAACTGACCGTGGAGGAGGGCCAGCGCGGCCTGAAGCTGGTTGTCCTTTTCCTTCTCTTTCGGCACGTAGGAGATGCTGCCACCCCCTTCCTCCGTCGCTGCGGCGTTCTTGAGATGGCCGCGCAGCTGAGCCTCGGACTCGAAGGGCACGCTGGCGAGTTGCAGCTTCAGCTCCGGCGGAAGTTCGGGCTCCACAACATAGTCCGGCTCGATGCCGGTCGCCTGTATCGAGCGGCCCGACGGCGTGAAATAGCGTGCGGTGGTGACGCGGATCGCGCCCTTGTTGGCAAGCGGGATGAGCGTTTGCACCGATCCCTTGCCGAATGAGCGCGTGCCGAGCAGCGTCGCGCGATTGTGGTCCTGAAGCGCGCCCGCCACGACTTCCGAAGCCGATGCCGAACCGCCGTTGAGAAGCACGATCACCGGCTTGCCATCGGAAATATCCCCCTGCTTCGCGGTCGTGCGCTCGATGTCGTCGGAGCCGCGACCGCGCGTTACGACAATGGTGCCCTTGTCGAGGAACGCGTCGGTCAGGTCGATGGCCTGATCGAGGAGACCGCCGGGATTGTTGCGCAGGTCGAGCACATAGCCCGAGACCTTGCCGTCGAGCGTCTTCTTGATGTCTTCGACCGCCTTCTGGACATACTCGGTCGTATGCTCATTCTCGAACGATTTCACCTTGATCCAGCCCGCGTCGCCCTCGACGCTATACGCCACGGGGTTGACCTTGATGATATCGCGGACGACTTTCACGGTGATCGGGGCGGTGGCGCCCTTTCGCTGGATCGTGAGCGTCACCGGCGAGCCGACCGGTCCGCGCATCCGGTCCACGGCCGCATCCATGCTGAGCCCCTTCACCGATTGGCCGTCGAGCGCCGTGATTGCATCGCCCGCGAGCACGCCCGCACGGTCGGCGGGCATGTTGTCGAGCGGCGCGATGACCTTGATGGCGCCTTCTTCCATCATCACGTCGATGCCGAGGCCGCCGAACTCGCCGCGCGTGTCGGCCTGCTCGTCCTGATATTCCTTGGGCGTGAGGTAGGCCGAATGCGGATCGAGCCCGTTCACGAGGCCCTTGATCGCGTTTTCGATGAGTTTCGCGTCGTCGGGCTTCTCGACATATTCCGCGCGCACGCGCTCCAGCACGTCTCCGAACAGTTCGAGTTTCTTGTAGATTTCGGGGCTCGTCGCCTGAGCGGGTTGGCGCTGAACGAGCGGCATGGAGAGAAATCCGCCGGTGACGACCAGCGCGACGAGGAACGCACCCAGCGCGAGTTCCTTTTTCCGCATTACTTATCAACCTTCCAAATTGCTGCAAGCTGAAGGGCCGGTCACCTGAACGGAAAAAAGGTAAACGAATCCTTGCTTCGACGAAAAGACCACTGCTCTCCATCGAAGGCAATTTTTAGGCCAAGGTTGGGGATGGTTAATTCCTGCCACCTTCGGGTGTGGCCCCGTCTGCGCTCGGAGGGCCGGAGCGCCGAACTTCATTCACCAAAATTCCATGATGTCCTTGATATTAAAGGCACGACCACAATTTCGCTGTTGTTTTCGGCAACCTCGACGCGATGACCACGAATTTCTCACGCAGAGCGGTGCTTCAGGGCGCGCTCGCCACTCTGGTTTCCGGCGCTTGTGGAATCGGCGCCGTTGCCCCCTCGGCTTTTGCACAATCCGCGCGCATGCCGTTCTCGCAATGGGTAGAGGCGTTCGGCGCTCGCGCACGGTCGCGCGGCATCTCGGGTGCGACCTATGCGCGTGTCATGGGATCGCTCAAGCCCGACACCTCCGTCTACGCGCTCGACAAGGCGCAGCCCGAATTCAAGGAAGAAGTCTGGCAGTACCTTAATCGCCGCGTGTCCGACTGGCGAATCGGCATCGGCATGGAACGCGCGCGGGAATATGCGCCGCTGCTGGAGAAGATCGAGCGTACCTATGGCGTCGACCGCTACGTGATGCTCGGCCTCTGGGGCATGGAAAGCGCGTTCGGCGATGTCGTCACGAACCCGAAGCATATGCGCCCTGTATTCCCGGCGCTCGCCGCGCTCGCCTGGGGCGAACCGCGCCGCCGCAGCTACTGGGAGCAGGAGCTTCTGAACGCGCTCGTCATCGTGGATCGCGGCTGGGCGAAGCCGGAAGAGATGATCGGCTCGTGGGCAGGCGCGATGGGGCATACGCAATGGATGCCCGAGGTCTGGCTCAACATGGGTGTGGATTTCAACGGCGACGGCAAGATCTCGCCCTTCGGCTCGCCTGATGACGCGCTTGCGGGCACTGCCCAATATATCGCCAAACGCGGGAAATACCGGCGCGGCGAGGGCTGGGGTTACGAGGTGCGTGTCCCGGAAGGATCGGGCGGCGCGGGCGGCTGGAAATCCATCGCGGCGTGGCAGGACAGGGGCGTGACGCGGGCGAACGGCAAGCCCTTCCCAAGGCCCACGGAACAAGCGCGGCTCTGGCAGCCGGTGGCGCGCGGCCCGGCGTTTCTCCTCACGCGGAATTTCGATGCGATCAAGTCGTACAATCCGGCGAACACCTACGCACTGGCGATTGCCCACCTCGGCGACCGGCTGAAGGGCGAAGGGCCGTTCGTGCAGCAGTTCCCGGGCGGGGAGCGCGCGCCCACGCTGGCGGAGGTTCAGGAACTGCAGAAGCGGCTGACGGCAGCAGGCTTCGACACGGACGGCACCGATGGCCGCGTCGGCAAGGATACCATGAAAGCCATTCAGAGTTTTCAGCGGAAGGTCGGCATGCAGCCAGCGGACGGCTATGCCGGGCTGAAGGTGCTGGCGCGGTTGCGGGCAGGCGGCGTCTAGATCGCTGCGTCAACGCGGGTCCGAGTCGGCGCAGGCAAGCTCGGCAATCGACATTGGCAGCGTCGGTCGCGTCCGAGTTACCGCACGACGCGGTAGCGCCGCACATTACCCTACGATTTCCGCGTCGCCTTTCAGCGCAAGGTCGAGCAGCATGGCGGGATGGCGCGCGGGGCGGCCCAGCCCATCCTGTATCTGTTTGCGGCAGGAATAGCCCGTGGCGGAAACGAGCGCGTCACGGCCCGCCTTGCGGATCGCGGGAAACAGCGCCTGCTCGGCAATGGCGAGCGATGCGTCCAGCGTGTCGGGCGTCATGCCCATGAGGCCGTTCAGCCCGCAGCAGGACGGCGGCGCTGGCGTTATGGCAAGGTCGGGAATGAGGCGCAGCACCGCTTCGGCATGTGCGTCGACGCCGTGGGCGCGTTCGTGGCAGTGCGAATGCAGCACCACGGTCGCCTCGATGGCCTTCAGCGGGAGCGGGAAGCCGTCTTCGATGCGCCGCGCGATGAATTCCTCGAAGAGCAGCACGGGCGGCGGGTCCGCGACCGCAACGCCGAGCGCCGCATATTCGTCGCGCATCATCAGCACGCAGTTCGGTTCGAGGCCGATGACAGGCACGCCGCGCTCGGCATAGGCCGCCGCCGCGCGGGAGAGGCGCATCGCCTGCGCCCGCGCCTTTTCGATGTCGCCGGCATCGTAGGCGCAGCGCCCGCAGCACAGCGCGCCGTCTTCACCGTCGGTGAAGGCAACGACGCCGTAGCCCGCCGCTTCAAGCACGCTCTGCGCCGCGCGGAGGTTCGCCGTCTCGAAGGAGCGGTTGAACGTGTCCGCGAACAGCGCCACAAGCCCGCGCGGCCCCGGCTCGGCGTCGGGGGCTGCGCGGAACCGCCGCCCGGCCCAGCGCGGCCATGGGCGGTCGGCGGCTAGCCCGAGCTTCCTCTCGGTGAAGCGGGCCAGCCCCGGCAGCAGATCGCGGAGGGCGAGAAACCATCGCCAGCGGGCCGCTCGATCGGTGTACTCCGCGAGGTTCGCGTAAAGCTCCTGCGCGCGCGAAAAGCGGCCCGCCGCGCGCGCGGCGGCGAGCGCCTCGATCTTCATCTTCGGGATGTCGATGCCGAATGGGCAAGCGGAGTTGCACGCCTTGCACGACACGCAAAGCGCCATGGTTTCGAGCATCGCGGGCGAGCCGAGCGCCTCCTCTCCGAGCTGGCCCGAAAGGGCGAGCCGCACCGTCTGCGCTCGGCCGCGCGGGGACTCGCGCTCGTCATGCGTCACCGCATAGGACGGGCAGGCGAAACGCTGTTCAGCCGTCCGGCAGAGCGCGTGCCCGGCGCAGCGGCGCGCATGCTCCAGCGCGCGCGCGGGCGTCGCTTCGGCGTCCCATGAAAGGGCGACCGCCACATCGGCAGGCTTCCCCTCGCGCGGGGCGCGGAGCAGCGCCGCATCGTCGAAATCCGGCGGGCGTATGATCTTGCCGGGGTTCAGAACGAAGCCCGGATCGAGTTGCGCCTTCAGATCCGCGAACAGCCGCAGCGCACCCGGAGCAAGCGCGCGCTCCAGCGCCTCGCTTCGGGCGATGCCAATGCCATGGCCGCCGCTCAAAACGCCGCCATGGCGGACGATCAGCGCCGCCATCTCGTCGGACAGCGCGCGCATGCGCTCCCGGTCGTTCGCATGGCGCAGGTTCAGCACGGGCCGCACGATCAGGCAGCCGCGCCCCGCGCTGCCATAGAGCGCCGAGCGGACGCCGTGCCTGCCGAGCAGCGCCTCAAGCTCCGCTCCGTAAACGGCGAGGCGGTGGAGCGGCACCGCGCCGTCCTCCATGAAAGACAGGGGCTGTGCCGCCGACTTCATGCGCCACGCCCGCGTCACAGCGTTGTGCCGGAGCCGCCAGAGCGCGGCACGGTTATTCTCGCCAATGATTTCCACAAGCGGGAAGCGGCCCTTGTCGGCCTCGGCCACGGTGTCGGAGAGGCCCTTGAGGAGCCGCGTGTTGTCGACCGGGTTTTCCTCGTCGAACTCCACGATCAGCAGCGCCTCGGGATCGCCCTGCAGAAGGCGGGCGGCGTGCGGGTCGCGCCGCGACGCGACGATGTCGATCAGCGTGCGGTCGAGGAGTTCGATGGTGGTCGGGTTCAGGAGCGCGATCTTCGGGATGACGCGCAGCGCGCCGCCGAGATCGGCGAAGCGGCAGACCCCGAGCGCGCGCGTTCGGGGAAGCCGCGCAAGCTTCAGCTCGATGCTTGTGGCGACGGCAAGCGTGCCTTCGGAGCCAGCAAGAAGACGCGCCAGGTTCTGGTCTTCGGAATAGGGCAACAGCGCGCGCAGATCGTAGGCGGGCGGCTCCGGCGTTCCCGGCGCGCGCAGCGGAAACTCGCGCGCGATATCCTTTTCGTGCGCTTCGCCGAATTGCAGGAGGTCGAGCAGCCGGTCGCGGCCGGGGAATCTTGCCGTTTCATCCTCGCCGATGGCGCGGAAATGCACGCGCTGCCCGTCGGCCATGAGCGCCATGGCCGAGAGGATACGGTCGCGCATCGAGCCGTAGCGCAGCGCCCGCAGGCCACTCGAATTGTTGCCGAGCATGCCGCCGATCGTCGCCGATTGCGCGGAGGCGATCTCCACGGGGAAGAAAAGGCCGTGCGGTTCGAGCGCCGCCGCGAGCGCCGCCGGCGTGCATCCGGGTTCCACCACGCACCGCGCGTTCTCCGCGTCGATCGCGCCGATGCCGCGCATGTATTTCGTAAGATCGAGGACGACACCCTCGCCGAGCGCCTGCCCCGGCGTCGACGTGCCGCCGCCCCTCGCAATGACGGAAAGCCCTTCCTCACGCGCCATTTCGAGGACGATGGCCACGTCGCTCTCGGTCTTCGGGCAAGCCACTCCCGCCGGGAAGCTCTGATACATCGATGCATCGGTGGCGTAGCGGCCTCGCGTGAAAAGGTCGCTTGAAGCGTCGCCCTCGATCTCATGGGCGAGCCTTTCCCAGAAAGCGGGCGACGCCTTGCGCAATGCCATCGGTCCTTGAAAAGAAGCGCGGTGGTCGCGTCGGCCCGCCGCCAGCCGCAGACAATGACCGAGAGTCTCAGCGAGCGCAACGGTCTGTTAACCACCCGCGGTTAGCCTCAACGCAGCTTTAAGTTGTGTCCGGGTTTTGCGTGTCCCATGAGCCGAGTTTGCATCTGCGACTGTTGCCCGATGGCGTCCCTGCAGCAAAAAGCGGCGGCAAACGCGCGAGTTTGGTGCAAGAAGAAAACCGCGCCCAGCATTCGCCCGAATCTGCTTACTGGACTTGTTTCTCCCCGCCTTCGGTTCGAGTTGCGGGGCGTTGTCAACAAATCCTTAAGCAGGGTCATGATCGTCACAGCGCTTGTAGCATCGCTTAGTGCGTGTTCTACCCAGAAGGGTCCGGTCGACGAAACCCACACGCTCAGTCCGCGTGTGATAAAGGTGGGGGATCCGGTTCCGAAGGGCGGCGGCGAATACAAGCTCGGCAGCCCCTATCTCGCCAACGGCAAGTGGTACACCCCCGTCAACGACGTGAATTACGATCAGGTCGGGCTTGCGTCCTGGTATGGCGATTTCTTCCACGGGCGCAAGACGGCCAACGGTGAAATATACGACATGGGCGCGCTGACCGCCGCGCATCCCACGTTGCCGATGCCGACCTATGCGCAGGTGACGAACCTCGAAAACAATCGCACCGTGATCGTGCGCATCAATGATCGAGGCCCCTATCACGACGGGCGCATCATCGACCTGTCGCGCAAGGCGGCGGAGCTTCTCGGCTTCCATGGACGCGGCACCGCCGCAGTGCGCGTGCGCTACTTCGCGCCCGCTCCGCTGAACGGCGACGATCACTTCGAGCGCTCCATTCTTGCCAAACAGCCCTGGGCCACGCATTCGGTTTCGAGCGTGCAGACGCCCGCACGCCCGCAGGTGGCAAGCGCTCCGGCATCGTCAAGCGTTCAGATCGCCGCCGCCACCGCCGTTCCCACGCGCAAGCAAGCAACCGCGCCCGCTGCGCCGGTGCGCGCGCAGTCGGCTTCAGCGCCCGTGGCCGCGTCGGCCACGATGACCGCCTGGGCTCCCGTGGTCACGACGACCGTCCCGACGCGTCAGGCCACCGCTGCGAAAGCCGCCGCGCCGGCGAAAACGGCGCCTCCGGTAAAGGCGGCCGCTGCTACACCTCCTCCACTTCCGTCCGAAACGTACATGGCATCGGCCACGGTTTCCGCAGCTTCGGTGGAACCCTTTGACAAGCCTCTGGTCGTCAAGAAAGGGGGCTTCGAGGCCTCGGTTCAGGACACGGGCAGCGGTTGGTCGACAAACTCGCGGCCTGCCTTCTCCACGGGCATGGCTTTTAATGGCGGCCGGTGAGACTATGTAAAGGGACATTGGCCTGAACCTTAGCCAACAGGCGGTCGGTTTGTTATGATTTCCCTGCCGACTCACCGGGACCGACGCCCATGCGCCTTGCCCTCTTGTTTTTTGTTTTCATCCAGATTTTTCAGCCAGCGCTCGCCCAGTCTTCGGGCGGCTATCAGACGGCTGCGGCGGAAGCGACGCTGATCGACGTCGACTCGGGCGCGACCCTCTTCGAGAAGAACGCGGACAGGCTGTTTGCGCCCGCGAGCATGAGCAAGATCATGACGCTTGCCGTCATCTTCAAAAAGCTCAAGGCCGGCGAGATTACCATGGACACCGAATTCCCGGTGAGCCTCTACGCATGGAGAAACGGCGGCGCGCCCTCGCGGACGACGTCGATGTTCATCCCGCTCAATCAGACGGCAAAGGTCAGCGACCTCATACAGGGCATCGCGGTGCAAAATGCAAACGACGCCTGCATTGCAGTGGCGGAAGGCATTTCAGGCACGGAAGACGCTTTCGCCAAGCTCATGACGGAAGAAGCCCGCGCGATCGGACTGCAGAAATCCACGTTCGGCAACTCCACCGGCCTGCCGCATCCCGGCAACCAGATGACCGCGCGCGAGCTGGCCGCGCTTTCGATCCACGTCATCAAGACCTATCCGGAATGGTATCCGTTCTTCGGGCAGAAGGAATTCAAATACCGAACCTTCAACTTCAAGAACCATAATCCGTTGCAGGCGACCGCCATCGCCGCCGACGGCCTCAAGCCGGGATTTACCGAAGGCGTAGGCTACAGCATCGCGGCATCCGCAGTGCGCGACGGGCGGCGGCTGGTACTCGTGATGAACGGCCTCGAAAGCGAGCGTGATCGCCGCGAGGAAGCGCAGAAGATGCTCAACTGGGGCTTCGTGAACTTCAAGCCCTATAAGGTCTTCGACAAGGACGAGGTGGTGGGCGATGTGCGCGTGTGGGGCGGCCAGAAATGGACGCTCCCGGTCAAGGCGAAGGAAGACGTTGTCGTTCTTCTCCCGGTAAACGCAAAGGATCAGCGCATCCGCGCCCAGATCGCCTATCAGGGGCCGGTCAAGCCGCCGCTGAAGGAAGGCGATCCGGTCGGAGAGGTGCGCATCACGTCCGAAGCGGGCACATCGAACAGCGCGCCTCTCTACGCGGCGGCCGATCTCGAAGCGGGCGGGATCATTGCCAAGGGCGTCGACTCGCTGCTGCTCGGCGTGAACGCCTATGTCTCGCAGGCCGTGACGAAATATCTGAAGAAGCCGCACACGCAGCCCGTGAATACGGCGGTGCCCGCCGTCACGCCGAAGTCCTGACGTGCGCGGCCGCTTCATAACGCTGGAAGGCGGCGAGGGCGCTGGCAAGACCACGCAGGCGAAGGTGCTCGCGGAACGTCTTCGCCGCAAGGGCATCAATGTGCTCCTCACGCGCGAGCCGGGCGGAACGCCCCGCGCTGAAGCCATCCGGGACGTGCTGCTGTCGGGCAAGGCGAAGCGCTACGGCGCGCTCGGCGAGGCGGTTCTGTTTTACGCCGCGCGGGAATCGCATCTCGAACTCGGCATTCGTCCTGCGCTCGCACGCGGCACGTGGGTCATCTGCGACCGCTTCAGCGATTCGACGCGCGCCTATCAGGGGGCGGCGGGCGGCTTGCCGCTTTCGGTGATCGAGACGTTCGACAAGGCTGTCGTCGGCAACACAAAGCCCGATCTGACGCTGATTTTCGACCTTCCCCCCGAACTCGGCCTCAGGCGCGCGGCGGAGCGGCGGCGCGAAAGCGTGGCTCCTGCCGCTGCCGTCGATGAAAGGGCGGAACAAGCCGCCTCCGCTGGAGGCTTTCCCGGCGTGGCGACGGGCAGCGATGTGATCGCGCGCGCGCCCTCGGTCGACGCTCCTGCTCCGGATCGCTTCGAGACGATGAACCTCGCCTTCCATCGGAGCCTGCGCAGCGAGTTCCTCGCCATCGCCAAGGCGGAGCCGGAGAGGTGCGCTGTGGTCGACGCGTCCGATACGCCGACGCGCGTCGAGGATAAGGTCTGGTCCATCGTCCGCGACCGTTTCCGGCTCTGACACTGCCGAAGGCTTGATCCGCGTCGCGCGTTCCGGGTCTACCGCATCCTGCGCAACTCACGAGTCCGACTTAAAGCAGGCCAACCTAATCCACCCACTTCAGGAGCGCGCTCAGCTCGTCCGCGTCGCGCGCGGGCTTGTCCCAGCGGATGCGATTGATGCGCGGGAAGCGCAGCGCCACGCCCGACTTGTGCCGCGTCGAGCGATGCACGGCGTCGAAGGCCACCTCGAACACGAGCGCCTTTTCCACCTCGCGCACCGGCCCGAAACGCGCCACCGTGTGATGCCTCACCCACTTGTCGAGTTCCTTCAGTTCCTCGTCGGTGAAGCCGAAATAAGCCTTGCCGATGGGCGAGAGCGCGCCGTCTTGCCAAAGGCCGAACGTGTAGTCGGAATAGAAGGACGAGCGCCTGCCCGTGCCTCGCTGCGCGTACATCACCACCGCGTCGACGAGCATCGGGTCGCGCTTCCACTTGTACCACAGCCCTTTCGGGCGCCCCGCGACATAGGTGCTGTCGAGGCGTTTCAGCATAAGCCCTTCGATATGCGGCGAGGCGAGGGTGGCGGCCTCCGCGCGAAGGGCTTGCAGATCGCCCGGATTGCGGAATGTCAACGGCGCGGCGAGTTCCATGCCGTCGGGCCGCGCCGCCTCGAACCAGCGCGTCATCTCCACCTTGCGTTCGGTGAGCGGCAGCGCGCGGAGGTCGCGGCCGTCGATGTCGAGCGCGTCGTAGAGAATGACGTGACCCGGCCAGGCCGCGATGAGCTTCGGATCGGGCGACTTGCGGTTCAGCCGCTGCTGAAGGTGGTTGAAGCTCGCGATCCGCTCGCCCTCGCGAACGATGAGTTCGCCGTCGAGCACGCCGCGGAAGCCGACGCGCGCCAGGACGTCCGGGAACGCGCCCGAAATGTCGTCGCCCGTGCGCGAGAAGAGCGCCTTGCCGACGGGCGTGGACACGATCTGCACGCGGATGCCGTCATATTTCCATTCGGCCATGAAGGCGTCTGGGGTGATCGCCGCCAGCTCGGTTTCCTCGATGGCATGCGCGAGCATCACGGGATGGAACGTCACGGCGTCTTTCGCCTGGGGTTTCGGTGCGCGGCCTTCGAGCCACGCGAACAGATCGAGATAGGGCGGTGTTTGCGCGTGCCACACCTCCTCGATCTCGCCGATTTCAACGCCGCCGAACTCCGCCAGCACGTGCTTCACGGAGCGGGCCGACATGCCGATGCGCAGCGTGCTCGTGCCGAGCTTGAGGAGCGCCCAGCGCTCGGGCGGCGTCATGTTGTCGAGCAGCAGCGCGAGATACTCGCGGATGGCGGGCTTGCCGCGCGTGCGAAATTCGTGGATCGCCTCATGCAGCGGCGGCAGGCGGTTGAGGATCGTGCGGTGCGGATTGCGCGGCCAGATATGCGCCACCGCCTCAGACATCTCGCCCACGTACTCATACGACAGGTCGAACAGCACCGGATCGACACGCTCGGCCACGAGATCGCGCACAAGCGCACGCTTGAACAGCTCGAACGTCACCGTGCCCGCAATCACGCCCACCGCAAAGCCGCGATCCGGGTCGGGCGTCCGCGCGAGATACGCCTTCAGGACGGCGGCCTTGTCGTTGATCGAGTGCGTGTAATAGAGCCGGTCGAGAAGGGCGGCGAAGGCTTGCATGCGGGAGATGTGGGGATGCGTGGGTGAACCGGAAAGCGCTCAAGCCTGCGGCATGCCGGAGATGTCGAAGCGTTTCTTGATGCGCTCGAAAAGCTGGTCTCGCACGGCGCGGTAGCCTTCGAGGATCTGCTCGCGGTTGCCGGTGCCGGCGGAGGGATCGAGCGTCGGCCAGTATTCGACATCCACGGCCATGGTGCGCGTGAACTCCAGCGCCTTGTGGTGCGCTTCCGGCGCGAGCGTCACGATCAGGTCGAAGGACGTGTCCTCCAGATCCTCGATTATGCGCGGCTGGTGGTGGGTGATGTCGATGCCGATTTCGTCCATGACCGCGATCACGAAGGGATCGATTTCGCCCTCGCGCACGCCCGCCGAGCGCACATAGATCCGGGTTCCCGCGAGGAAACGCAGGATCGCGGCCGCCATGGGCGACCTGATCGCATTGTAATTGCACGCAAAAAGTACGGCCTGGGGCAAGTCTTCCTGTCGCTGCGCAAAAGGGGTTACATAGAAGCCTATAGTGTGACCGAACGGCGCTTCTCAAGCAAAGTCAAAGGTGCGAATTCGCGCCTTTGCGGTCGGCATCGATATAGCGCCTGAGCGAAATGTGTAAAAGCCGCCATCGGTTGCGGCATGGCTGGCCTTTTGCCGGAGAATGCTGGCCGTGGGCGCTAGGCGGATTCGCCCTAAGTCTCGTTGATGGCGCGGCCGGTCATCCGTAAGGAGTGGTCAACCGGCGGACAAGTCGGACCAGGGAGCCTTGCTCCGGACAAGAGGGGAGGGGATGGTGCGGAAAATCGGCGTCATCATGATTTCGTCGGTGCTCGGCGCATGCGCCACGGGCGGCGACACGCGGCTCACCGCGGGCACATCTGGCGCCGCATCCGAGCCGGTTTCCGCCGAAAAGGTGGCTGCCATCGAACCGGCGAAGGTCAATCCCGCGCCCTATAAGGGCTTCAGTTGCGAGAGGCTTGCGGGCGACAAGGCGCGCATCTCCGAAGACCTCGCCGCCGTCTCGGCCGGAAAAGCGGGCTCGCAAGCCGCCGACGTCAAGGGCCAGATCGCACGCCTCAAGGGCGAGGAGATCGCCGTTGCGAGCGCAATGCTCTCGAAGAATTGCAGATGATCCTTCCCTGCGCCGATGTGTGCGTGGCTGCCCCGGAACCGGAAGGGGCTTGACGCCACCGCTTCGGACGCCATAGTTCGCAGGAGGGAGCGCGCCCATGCGAAGACTGTTGGCCCTGATCGTGACGCTTTGCCTGGTCTTCGCACCGGGCGGCCAGGTCATGGCCGCGAGCGGCACACAGAGCGCTCCGCATCACGCCTCCGCTGTTGCGGGCCACGCAGGCCAGACCGGTTCCTCCGCATCCGGCCACCACGGGCAAGCGCTAGGCGCATCGGTCGGGAAGACCGGCGGATGTCATGAACCGTCGGCCCGATCCACACCGGACACCGTGCAGAAGGATTGCGACCATTGCTCCGGCAAGGGGAAATGCGCGCACCAATCCTGTTCCTGCATCAAATGCTTCAGCGCGGCTGCGATCCTGAAACCCGCCGACACCGGCGCCCGGCTGGTCGTCGTCCGTCACGAGATCGCGCATGTCGCGCTTCCGCCGGGAAGCGTGCGCCAGCCGCCGCCCCCTCCTCCCCAACTCTGATCCCGTTCGCCACCCGATAGCAGTGCTCCCGCGTGCGCGTTAGCGCCGGTTCGCGTCCGAACGCCGAGTTCGGAGCGTCAGGCAGCGCGCCGCATATCCGACGAACAGGATTTGAAACGATGACTTCGAAATTTCTCGCTGCCGCCGGCTTCGGCCTCGCGGCGCTGACGGTCGCCTGCCCGGCTTTCGCAGGCGCAACCGACTACGAATTCCATGCCGCGACGCCCACGGTGAAGGTCGCCGACGACCAGCCAGTCGCGGTGCATCTCTTCGACAAGCGCACCGGAAAACCCGTCGAGAACGCGGTGATCTTCCGCGCCCGCCTCGACATGGAGCCCGACGGCATGGGCGACATGGCCGAGCGCGTGACGAGCGAGCCGTCGACAGAAAAGGGCGTTTATCGCTTCAAGGGCGATTTCACCATGCCGGGCCGCTGGGCGCTGAAGCTTCAGGCGAAGGTGCCTGGGGAAAGCGAGACAGTGTCAGGCACCGTCGTCGTGACGGCGGGCGATGCCTCGGCTACGCACAGCGGCCATGGCGCGCGCTAAAGCTCTCGCGGGGGCCGCCGCGCTGGCGGCCTTCGCGTCGTTCGTCGCTCTCCATCGATATGAGGCGGGCGCGGACCAAGGCTTCTCGCTCCTGGCCGCGAAGGCGGCCGGGCGCGCGGCGCTCTATTACAAAGACCCGGACGGAAAGAACGACTTCTCGCCCGAACCGAAGAAGACGAAGGACGGACGCGCTTACCTTCCCGTGTATGAGGAGGACGAGCCGACCTTCAAGGCCGCCGAGCCGAAGAAGCTCAAGGGCACGGGCAAGATCCTCTATTACCGGAATCCAATGGGCCTGCCCGACGTTTCGCAAACGCCGAAGAAGGATTCCATGGGGATGGATTACATCCCCGTTTACGAGGGCGACGCGGACGACGACGGCGCGGTGACGGTCGCGCCCGGAAGGCTTCAGCGCACGGGCGTGCAGACCGAGGCCGCCACGCGCCGCGTCATCGCGACGGAAATCCGCGCGCCGGGCACCATCGCTGCGGACGAGCACCGGCAGACGGTCGTTGCCCTGCGCTTCGACGCTTTCCTGGACGACCTCGCGCATATCACAACAGGCGCGAAGGTGAAGAAGGGCGAGCCGCTGATGCATGTCTACAGCGCGACGCTGTCGGCGGCGGCGGCGCAATATGTCACCGACCTCGGCATCAAGGACACAGCCCTGCCGGCGGGTCGCGGCGCGCGGCAACGCCTCGAAAATCTCGGCGTGCCCGATGAGATCGTCCGCCAGATCGAGAAGTCCCGGCAAGGCTCGCTCACCGTGACGTGGCCCGCGCCTCGCGACGGCTATGTGATCGAGCACAACGTGGTGGAAGGTCAGCAGGCGAAGGCGGGCGACGTGCTGTTTCGCATCGCGGATCTGTCCGTGGTGTGGGTGCTGGCGGACGTTTCCGAGCGCGACATCGGGCTCGTCGCGGCGGGGCAGCCGGTTACGGTGACGCCGCGCGGTCTTCCGGGCAAGGCGTATGGCGGCACCATCGCGATGGTCTATCCGGTGTTGAACAAGGAGACGCGGACGCTTCGCGTGCGCATCGAGCTTCAGAACCCCGACACGCTCCTGAAACCGAACATGTATGCCGACGTGGTCATCGGCGCGGGTGCGGGCAAGCCGGTGATCGCGGTGCCGGAAAACGCGGTCATCGACAGCGGAGCGCGCCGCGTCGTGCTGGTTGAGAAGGGCGAAGGACGGTTCGAGCCGCGCGAAGTGGAGACCGGCCAGCGAGGCATTGGCCTTGTGGAGGTCAAGAAGGGCCTCCGGGACGGTGAGAAGGTCGTGACTTCGGCGAATTTCCTCATCGACGCGGAAAGCAACCTCAAGGCCGCGCTGAAGGGCCTCGCCGCCGCGAACGCAGGAGGCGGACAATGATTGCACGCCTCATCGAATGGTCGTCGCGCAACATCCTCGTTGTGCTCGTCTCAACCCTCATCGCGAGCGCGGGCGGCATCTATGCACTGCGTCACCTGCCGCTCGACGCCATCCCCGACCTCTCCGATACGCAAGTGATCGTCTACACGCCCTGGTCCGGGCAGGCACCGCAGGTGGTGGAAGATCAGGTGACGTATCCGCTCACCACAGCGATGCTCACCGTGCCGAAATCGAAGGTCGTGCGCGGCTTTTCCTTCTTCGGCGCGTCCTTCGTTTATGTCATCTTCGAGGACGGCACCGACATCTACTGGGCGCGAAGCCGCGTGCTCGAATATCTGAACGCGGCGCAGGGGCGGCTGCCGCAGGGCGTCGCTCCGACGCTCGGGCCGGACGCGACGAGCGTCGGCTGGGTGTATCAATACGCCATCGATTCGAAGACGCTGAACCTCGCGGAGGCGCGCTCGCTTCAGGATTTCACGCTGCGCTATGGCCTTGCCAAGGCGGGCGGTGTGGCCGAAGTCGCGAGCGCTGGCGGCTTCGTGCGGCAATATAATGTGGTGGTCGACCCGCAGCGACTGCGCGACCTCGGCATCTCTCTCGACACGATCCGCGCCGCCATCAAGGCCAGCAACGCCGATGTGGGCGGGCGCACGCTTGAGCTTTCGGAGTTCGAATATGTCGTGCGCGGGCGGGGCTATCTGCGCGGGCTGGACGACCTGCGCCGCATCGTGGTGAAGGTGGACGGCGGCACGCCGGTTACGCTTGCCGACGTCGCACGCCTCGAAATCGGCCCCGACGAGCGGCGCGGCATCACCGAGCTTAACGGCGAGGGCGAGGTGGCGAGCGGCACCATCCTCCAGCGCGTCGGGCTGAACGCGCTCGACGTGATCGACAACGTGAAGGCGAGGCTCAAGGAACTGGCCACGGCGCTGCCCGCCGGAACGGATATCGTCCCCGTCTACGACCGTTCGAACCTCATCCATGCCGCCATCGACACGCTGAAGTCGACGCTCGTAGAGGAAAGCATCGTGGTCGCGATCGTCTGCGTGATCTTCCTGCTGCATATCCGCAGCGCGCTCGTCGCCATTTTGATGCTGCCGGTCGGCATCCTGATCGCCTTCGCCGCCATGCGCGGGCTCGGTCTCGGCGCGAACATCATGAGTCTCGGCGGCATCGCCATCGCAATCGGCGCGATGATCGACGGCGCCATCGTGATGATCGAGAACGCGCACAAGCACCTCGAACGCGACGGCGGGACGAAGCCGCGCCTCGACATCCTCATCGATGCGGCGAAGGAGGTCGGCCCCGCGCTGTTCTTCAGCCTCCTCGTCATCACGGTGTCGTTCCTGCCGATCTTCACGCTTGAATCGCAGGAAGGGCGGATGTTCGGGCCGCTCGCCTTCACGAAGACATTCGCCATGGCGGCGGCGGCGATGCTGTCCATAACGCTCGTGCCGGTGCTCATGATCCTGTTCGTGAAGGGACGCATCATCCCCGAGCGGAAGAACCCGGTGAACCGCGCGCTGATCTTCGTCTATCGCCCCTTGATCCGGCTGGTGCTGCGCGCGAAGACGCTGACGGTGCTGCTCGCGCTTGTCGTCCTCGGCGCGAGCTGGTGGCCGGCATCGAAGCTCGGCTCCGAGTTCATGCCCGCGCTGAACGAGGGCACGCTGCTCTACATGCCGACGACGCTGCCGGGCCTCTCTGTGACGAAGGCGGCGGACCTGCTTCAGACGCAGGACCGCATCATCAAGAGCTTCCCCGAGGTGCAAAGCGTCTTCGGGAAAGCGGGGCGCGCGGAAACATCCACCGACCCCGCGCCGATGGAAATGTTCGAGACCGTCATCCAGTTGAAGCCGAAGGATGAATGGCGACCGGGAGTCACGCTCGAAAGTCTTACGGCGGAGATGGACAAGGCGCTGCAATTCCCCGGCGTGTCGAACGCCTGGACGATGCCCATCAAGGCGCGCATCGACATGCTGGCGACGGGCATCCGCACGCCGGTCGGCATCAAGGTGATGGGACGCGACCTCGCCGAACTCGACGCGGTGGCGCGCCGGATCGAGACTGTCGTGCGCAACGTACCGGGCACGACGAGCGCCTATGCGGAGCGCGTCATCGGCGGCTATTACCTCGACATCGCGCCGGACCGCGACGCGCTCGCGCGCTACGGCCTTCTCGTCGGCAGCCTTCAGGATGTGATCGCGGCGGCGCTTGGCGGTCAGGCGGTCGCGACGACGGTGGAGGGCCGCGAGCGCTATACGGTGAACGTCCGCTATCCGCGCGACCTGCGGGACCAGCCGGAAACCATCGCGCGCGATGTTCTGATCCCGCTTCCGGCGGGCGGCGCGGTGCCGCTCGGCGAGGTGGCGAAGGTCGAGCGCACGCGCGGACCGAGCGCCATCCGCACCGAGAACGGGCAGCTTGCCGTCTACATCTATGTGGACATGCAGGGCCGCGACATCGGCTCTTATGTGGCCGAGGCGCAGAAGGCCGTGGCGGGCGAGGTGAAGCTCCCGACAGGCACTTATGTGCAGTGGAGCGGCCAGTTCGAGTATATGGAACGGGCCATCGCCAAGCTGAAGATCGTCGTGCCGCTCACGCTCGCGATCATCTTCCTGCTCCTTTACCTCAACTTCGGCAGGCTCGCGGAAACGCTGATCGTGATGCTGTCGCTGCCGTTCGCGCTTGTGGGGGGGCTGTGGCTGATGTGGTGGCTCGCCTTCAATTTTTCGGTTGCGGTCGCGGTCGGCTTTATCGCGCTCGCGGGCGTTGCGGCGGAAACCGGCGTTGTGATGCTGATCTATCTCGACCATGCGCTCGCCGAGGTTCGTCGCCAATGCGAGGCGGAAAGCGCGCCGCTCACGAAGGCCGATCTTCACCGCGCGATCATGCTTGGCGCGGTGGAGCGCGTGCGCCCGAAAATGATGACGGTGGTCGCGATCATGGGCGGGCTGCTCCCGATCCTCTGGAGCACCGGCGCGGGGTCGGAGGTGATGCAGCGCATCGCCGTGCCGATGATCGGCGGCATGGTGTCGTCAACCGCGCTGACGCTGATCGTGATCCCGGCAATCTATGGGCTCGTGAAAGGCTGGGGACTACCGAGCGGCGGCTCTGCGCCTGCCACACCGGCCATGGCGACATCGGCGCGCGCCGCACTTGACGCGTAGCGGCAGCCGAAGAGAAGAGCAGGCGGCGGCAGGCTGCCGTCTGCTCGTCAATGGTGCACGCCCTCGAAGGCGGCCTCCGGCCAGCGCTTGTTGGACCACATCCATTGCGAGGGGTGCTCGCGGATCCACGCCTCGAACTCCCGCTGGATGGCGGCCGTCAGCACCTTGATGTCTTCGTTCGCATCGCCGGTGCGCGGAACCTCCAGCTCCTTGAACGCGATGGAAAAGCGCGACTCCTTGCCGATACGGATGCAGCGGCCCACGGCGAGCCGCGTACCGGCGCGCCGGGCAAGCCACGCGGGCGCTACCGTCGCATACATGGGATGGCCGAAGAACGGCACCTGCACGCCGCCCCAGTCCGCGAGGTCGGCAAGCATGCCGAGCGCGCCACCGCTTCGCACATGCGTGGCGATGCGCATGATGGTTGCGAGACCCTCGTTGCTCTTGCTGGCGAAAAGGCCGCCCGGATAAAGCCGCGCGCGCTTGTTGCGGATGTAGCGGTCGACATAGGGGTTTTCGACGAGGCGATACACGCCCGCCGTGTTGGCGCCGATGGTAAGAAGCGGCAGGATGGCGATTTCCCAGTTGCCCATATGCGGCGCCGCGACGACGAGCGGCCCCATCTCGCTGCGGTACTGCTCCAGCAATTCCGGGTTTTCGATCGCGAAACGCGAGCGATCCTTCAGAAGTCTGTCGAGGAGAAAGGTTTCCGCCATGACGCGTCCGAGATTGTCCCACATCTCGTCCACGATGGCCTCGCGCTCGGCGCGCGTCGTCTCCGGCATGGCCTTGGCCAGATTGCGAAGCGCCCGGCCCTGACGGTGGGTCTTCGGTGCAAGGAATCGCCAGGCGCGCGCCGAAAAAGCCGTGGCCACATCGAGCGGCATCGCGCGGAGAATCGCCGCGATGGCCAGAACGGCGCCATATTCCAGCCTTTGACGGAGATCGAGAAACATGATGGGGAACGCGCGGTAAGAGCCTTCCGCCTGTCTTGCAGCCGCAAACCGAGCCGTCAAGCCTAAACGAGACCGGCGGGAGCCATGCCGCGCCGCATGAAGACCCTTCGCAACGGCCTGATCGCGCCGAGCGCATAGAGGCCGAGGCCGCGCGCCGCTTGCATCGGGAGGAAGCCGGACAGCAGGCTGCGGTTCAGGAGGTCGACGCCGAGCGTCCGGCTGACGATGTCGCCGCGACGTGCCGCCGAATAATCGCGCAGCAGATCTTCGCCGCCGAGATCCCCATTCGCCGTCTTTGCGTTCACGAGAAGGCCGAGAAGCGCTTCCACATCGCGAAAGCCGAGGTTGAGCCCTTGCGCACCGATGGGTGGCACCGCGTGCGCCGCCTCGCCGACAAGCGCCACGCGCGCGCGGCCAAACTCGCGCGCCATGAGTGCCGAAAGCGGGAAAGCCCCGCGCGGGCTGAGATCGAAGATGCGACCGAGCGCGTAGTGCGACGCCTTTTCCATCTGCCGCGCGAAGGCGTCGTCGTCGAGCGCCATCAGACGCGCGGCCTCGGCCGTGCGCTCCGTCCAGACGAAGCTCGACCGGTTGCCGGGCAGCGGTATGAGCGTGAACGGTCCGCCGTTCCGGTGAAATTCGATGCACAGCCCCTTATGCGGGCGTGCATGGCTGAAGCTGGCGGCCATGGCGGTCTGCTCGTAGGACCAGGTCAGCGCGCGTATCCCCGCGGCCTCGCGTGTGGCCGAGTTTCGACCGTCTGCGGCAATGGCGAGCGGTGCATAAAGCTCGATACCGTTCTCGAAGGTGAGGATCGCGCGCGTTGCGGATTCATGGAATGAGCGAAGCGGCCCCGGCGCAAGAATCGCTATGCCCATTTCTTCGGCGATCTCTTTCAGAACGCGGGCGAGATCGGCGTTGGCGATATTGCAGCCGAAAGCCTCCTCGCCGATTTCGGCGGCCTCGAAAAGCGCGTCAGGCGCCCTAAAGCGGCGCCCCGTGTCGTCAATGAACTGGAGCGCCCGGAGCGGCTCCGCATGCGGGGCGCAGCGATCCCATATTCCAAGCCGCGCAAGAAAGGCGACGGTCGTGTTGAAGAGCGCGGCACTGCGCCCGGTCGCGGCACGGGCGGACGCAGCGGGCGACGTGTCGACGACGGTTGCGGTAAGGCCAGCATCCCGGCAGCCGATTGCCGCCGCAAGTCCCGCAGGACCAGCGCCGACCACGATGACATCGGACCTCTGTGTGAAGCTCATTTTTCGCTCCCTGTTCGACGACTGCCGCGCAGCTTATCGCACCGGACCTGAAACCGGGAACGCCCTCCCGATCATCTTTGCGCGAGGCGACGCGTATCGGGAGAAAACCCCGAATCGAAACAGGTTTCACGATGAGGGGCCTCATCGATCCGATTCGCGAACTGCAACCCGCTTCGCTGCTGCGGTGAGCGGATGATCGATGTCATGCAAGTATAAATGATGTTGAGTTGCATCGCGGCTGTCATTCAGCACAACTCACTACAAGTAAAATTCAGCATAGGTTGCACTGCGGAGCCCTTCGTTGCGCATGCGCCACAAATGTCCGCAAGTTAAATTCAATTTTAAGTTGCATTGTTTACGAATGGGTAAGACTCGGATAGCAACCAAAAGTAGTAACGGCCCTTCGAAAGATCGCAGGCCAATCGAGTTTGTCTCAGCACGAGTGGGGCCTCGCGGCTCGAAAGAAAAGGAGGCGGTGGCGCACAGCTCTCCGCCAATTAAGCCCGTGTTTGCCCAACGCATTGAAGGGAGAAACAGATGGTCGGCGGACTCGTGAGCAGAACGAGCCTTATCTGCGTTGCAACCTTTGGCGTTGCGCTGGGTTGCGCTCAGCTTCCTGCGATGGCGGCCGATACGGATGCGAAGCCGGAAAAAAAGGTTACCCAGTCTGCGCTTGGCGGCGATTGCTGCGCCGACCTCGAAGAGCGCGTCGCGGAACTGGAGCTGACCACTGTTCGCAAAGGCAACCGCAAGGTTTCGCTCGAACTTTCCGGCTGGGTCGACAAGATCCTGCTTTTCTGGAACGACGGTAAGCAAAGCGATGTCTACGTCGAGGACAACAACTTCGCTTCAACCCGTTTCCGGATGAAAGGCGTCGGCCAAATGGCGCCGGACTGGAAGGCCGGGTTCCTGCTGGAATACGAATTTCGCGATGCGTCGTCGAATCTGGTCGATCAGCTCACCGAGCAGAACCGCAATATCGAGACGGCGCTCCGCATTCGTCAGGAAAATTTCTTCGTCGAAAACGAAACGTTCGGGCGCGTCACGCTCGGCTTCCAGAACACTGCGACGAAAGACTTGACGCTCATCAATCTCGGCGGCGGTTTCAGCAACGTCGAGAACTACCACTCCGCCGCCTTCTTCATCCGCGACAACACGCTGCCGAACAGCTCCTGGTTCAATACGACAACCAATACTTTCGTGACGACCGCGCCCACGTCCGGCGCTCTCCCCAACTCCACGCGAACTGTGGCGCCGACCCTCAGCGCCACCAATTCGGGGACTGTCGTCGCCTTTGCACCGGGCGGCCTCGTCTGGAATAACCTGTCGAACGCGCTCGACAGCCAGCGCATGGAGGCGCTCCGTTACGACTCGCCGACGATCTGCGGCTTCATCGCTTCATTCGCCTGGGGACAGAACGATTTCTGGGACGCGGCGCTCCGCTATCAGAAGGAGTGGAACTCGATTCGCGTCGCGGGCGGGATCGGCTATCAATGGTGGGGCGAGCGTTCGCTGACGCTCGGCGCGCCCTGGGCGGCGAATTCGATCTATCAGGGTAGCGATCAGTCAAACCAGCCAAGCATGACGGCGGGACCGAGCGGTGGCGTGGCCGCGTCGCAACTCATCTCGAACGCCAACAACATATATGGCGGCGCGCGTTACCGCGTGAATTCGAAAATCGAAGTCGTGGAAGGTAACCTCTCGGCCATCCATCTGCCGACCGGTCTCTACGGCAGCATTGTCGCAGGCACGCGGCACATCGAAAACTCGCCGGTCGAGCCTCTCAACAAGGATGCGACCTACTGGTACACGCAGGTCGGTATCACGAAACGTGTCTTCGAGGTGGGCGCGTCGACGATCTATGCGGAATACGGCAACTACGACGATTTCGCCGCAGCGGCGGTCTATTTCCAGGTGTGGAATTCCGCCAATGGCAACACCCTCAGCACGACGCGCGTCCGAGACTCGAACGTCGACCGCTTCGGCATCGGCGTGACGCAGGCCTTCGACGGCGCGGCGATGGAAATCTATGGCAATTATCTTCACTACAACGCCAGCATCACGACCTCGACGTCTCTCGTCGGCAGCACGACCGGTGCGTCGGCGACGACCGGCTTCAACAACACCGAGCGTCGCGCGCCGGAAGACTGGGATGCGTTCTACACCGGCGCCCGTCTGAAATTCTGAGCGGCCACTCACGCCAATATGTATGAAAGCCGCTCCTTCGGGCGGCTTTTGTGCGTCGCAGCTGAACCTTGCCGACCAGCCGGAACTCGAATACCGGATTGCCCCTAAGCCGCTCCCGGTCCCTTCTTTTCGAAGGCGAACGAGACCGTGTAATCTTGCGGGGTCGTGCCGTCGCGGACGGGAATCGCGACGTCCCGCACCAGAGCGAAGTATGAAATCGGGTTCTGCGTGGTGATATTCACGGAGACGTTGAACGTCTCGGACTTGACCTTGTTCTTCGCCTTGTCGAGCACCTGCATCGTGATGGAGAGCGCGACAGCGCCCGGCTTGCCCTTGGGGCCGAGAAGCACACGGCCGGCGAGGCCGTATTTGACCTGCACCACACCCAACGTGGCCTGACACTCGCGCGCCGTCTTCGTGATTTCCGCGCGATGGATGACCGCAGACGCATCGCCGATGCGGTTGCTTTCATAGATCGTCACGTAACGCTGGCCGCCCTCGACCTGAAGGGGAGGGCATCCCGCCGCCGCCGCCATTTCCACCGGGCCATCCGAGTTCGTGCGCGCCGCCGTGATCATACTGTCTTCAGTGATGATCGGGGTCCACGACGGCTCCGCCTTCTTGCTTGAGAAGATACCGCCATCGCCGATGGACGGCATTTGCGACAGCCCGCAGGCGCTTACCGACACGGCGATGCAACCGCAACCGAGCAGCCGCGACACTGCCGTTAAAGACCCCCTCATATGCCCCATCGTTCCTTCTTTACCAAAGGTTTGAACGCTTCCCTCAAAGCCCGCGACTTTGAGTAGCGTTGCTTTTTTATGGTTTGTCGCGCTCATTATTGCTACAACATGGCACCGGATTTCGAGCGCGCGCCGCGAGCCTAACGAGCCGGAGAGAGGGCTGCAAGCTTCGACGCTCCCCTTCCCTGCCAAATTTGACCTTTTTGCGGAGTTCCGCACGCCTTTTGCGATCGCTCAGTTCTGGAGATGGACCTGATGACGGAAAAACCACGCCTTGAAGTTCTCCTCGCCGCGCCCAGAGGGTTTTGCGCAGGCGTGGATCGCGCCATCCAGATCGTGGAAATGGCGATCGAGAAATTCGGGGCGCCGGTTTATGTCCGTCATGAAATCGTCCACAACCGCACGGTCGTCGAGAGCCTCGAAGCGAAGGGCGCGATCTTCGTCGAGGAACTGAACGAGATTCCAAATACCGACGCGCCGGTCATTTTCTCTGCGCATGGCGTCCCGAAGGCGGTGCCCGTGGAGGCCGCGAAGCGCAATTTCTTCTATCTCGACGCCACCTGCCCGCTCGTCTCCAAGGTGCATTTCGAAGCTGAACGCCATCACAAGGCGGGCCTTGAAATCATCCTCATCGGTCATTCGGGCCATCCGGAAGTGATCGGAACGCTGGGCCAGCTTCCGGAGGGGGCCGTCACCTTGATCGAGCAGGTCAAGGATGTGGAAAATTTCAAGGCGCGCGATCCGGCGAAGCTCGCCTATATCACGCAGACGACGCTTTCCATCGACGATACCATCGAGATGATTTCCGCACTCAAGGCGCGTTTCCCGCTGATTCAGGGACCGGCCAAGGAAGACATCTGCTACGCCACGACGAACAGGCAGCGCGCGGTGAAAGCCATCGCCAGCAAGTGCGACGCCATTCTTGTCGTCGGCGCCCCCAACAGTTCCAATTCAAAGCGGCTCGTGGAAGTGGCGGTGCGGGCGGGCTGTCCGAAGGCGATGCTGGTGCAGAAGGCGTCGGAAATTCCTTGGGACACCATCGAAGGCATCGGAGTGCTCGGCTTGACGGCCGGGGCATCGGCACCCGAGGTGCTCGTCGACGAAATCATCGAGAAATTCAAGGCGCGCTACGAAGTCACCGTCGAAATCGTTCGTACGGCAACCGAGGACGTGATCTTCAAGATCCCCCGCGCGCTCCAGCAGGCCGCCGCGCAGTGAGCGCAGCGCGAAACGCGTAACATGGCTGTTTACACCGAAGTTTCGGTCGAAGATCTCGACGCGTTGCTGGCGAAATACGACATCGGACAAGTGATGGCCTTCAAGGGCATCGCGGAAGGCGTCGAAAACAGCAATTTCTATCTGGGGACGGACAAGGGCCAGTACATCCTCACGCTCTACGAAAGGCGTGTGGCTGCGGGCGATCTGCCGTTTTTTCTCGGCCTCATGGAGCATCTCGCGCAGAAGGGGGTGAATTGCCCGTTGCCGGTGCAAGACCGCGAGGGGCGCATCCTTCAGACGCTCGCGGGCAGGCCGGCGGCGTTCGTCACTTTCCTGCCGGGGTACTCCCTCAGGCGGCCGCGGCCCGCTCATTGCCATTCGCTGGGGGAAGCTCTCGCGCGCCTCCATCTGGCCGGACGCGACTTTGCGCTTCACCGCGACAACGCTTTGTCGGTGAGGGGCTGGCAGGAGCTTTTTGCGAGCATAGAAGGGCTTGCCGACAGGCTCGTGCCGAAGATCTCCGTATCGCTCGAACGCCATCTCGCCGATATCGCCGCGCACTGGCCGACTGAACTCCCGCAGGGCGTCATCCACGCGGACCTTTTTCCCGACAACGTCTTCTTCCTCGATAATCGTGTGTCGGGCCTCATCGACTTCTACTTCGCGTGCAACGACCTGTTCGCCTACGATCTGGCAATCTCGATGAATGCGTGGTGTTTCGAAGGGGACGGCGCTTTCAACGTCACGAAGGCGCGCGCCTTGTTCGCCGGCTACAATTCGGTGCGCGCGCTGGAAGCGGACGAGGTGGCCGCGCTGCCGCTCCTCGCGCGTGGGGCGGCGCTCCGCTTTTTCCTTACGCGCGCCTTCGACTGGTTCAACACGCCGGACACTGCCTTCGTGAAACGGAAAGACCCGATGGAATACTGGCGCAAGCTCGCCTTTCACGACGGCGTGAAGCACGCTGGCGCCTATGGCCTCTGAGGCCGAAGCCCCGCGCGAGGGCACGGTCGTCGTCTATACGGACGGGGGCTGCCACGGAAACCCCGGTCCCGGCGGCTGGGGCGCGGTGCTCGTCTACAAGGGCCGCGAGAAGGATCTCTGGGGCGGCGAGCCGCTCACCACCAACAACCGCATGGAACTCATGGGCGCGATCAAGGCGCTCGAAGAATTGACACGCCCGTGCGAGGTCGATCTCTTCACCGACTCCCAATATGTGCGCAACGGCATCACCCAATGGATCGGCGGCTGGAAGGCGAACGGCTGGAAAACCGCCGCGAGGAAGCCCGTCAAGAATGCCGAACTCTGGCAGCGGCTCGACGCGGCGCGGCAGCGTCACGACGTGCGCTGGCACTGGGTCAAGGGGCACGCCGGCAACGCGCTGAATGAACGCGCCGACAAGCTCACGCAGAAGGCCATCGCCGAGCAGAAAGACATCATCAAGGGCGGCGGCGCTCCCGTCTCTCTGCCAGATGATGCCGTTTAGTTTGCGTCCGGTCGCTGCGGCGGCGATGCGCTTAAAGCTCGGCCAGTAACTTCTCCGCGCTCGAAGCCTCCGCCACGGAGGGGTTCTCCTCGACATGGAGCGCTTTCACGACACCGTCCTCGAGCAGCATCGCATAGCGCTTCGAGCGCAGGCCGAGGCCGAACGCGCCCGCGTCGAGATCGAGCCCGGTCGCCTTCGCGAAATCGCCGCTGCCGTCGGCGAGGAACACGATCCTGTCCCCGGCTCCGGTGGATTTTGCCCACGCGTCCAACACGAACACGTCGTTCACGGCAGTGCACGCCACCACGTCGACGCCCTTCGCCTTGAAGTCGTCCGCGTGCTCGATGAAGCCGGGCAGGTGCGCGAGGCTGCATGTCGGCGTAAACGCGCCGGGAACCGCGAAGAGCACGGCTTTCTTGCCGCCGAAAAGCTCGTCCGTGGAAACATCGGCCGGGCCGGACGCGGTCATGATCTTGAATGTCGCATGGGGGAGGTGAGTGCCGGGTGCGATCGTCATGATTTCTCCTCTGCGCCGCCATTGGGTGGCGGACTTGCGCTTTGAAGGAAGCGGGCCGCGCATTGTCGGAACACACCCTTCCGGTAGCCACGTATGAAGCAGGGCATTTCCCGACAATCCGCCGGATGCCGCTTCACGATGACTTGAACGCGCGCCAGCCCGCGCAAGACCAACTCGCATAAGACCAACCCGCCCATCCGACTTTCGGGGAAGGTGGCGGAAAGCCTCGCTTTGGTCCAAAAGATGTTGCCGCTTACAGCGTCGGCTCATACTTTCGCGCCAATCCCGGTGCGAGAACCGGACGCGCCGCATTGCGTCATTGTTTGGGGGAAGGCGATTGGCTCGTCGGTCTTTCGTTCTGTTCGTCTTTTGGGGCATGCTTCTGGCGTGCTTGCCCGAGGCTGCCCTCGCCGCCGACGACTTGATCAGCAACATCTTCGGATCCGGCGACTCCGAAAAAGCGGGTGCGCAGACACCTCCGCAGCGCCCCCCAAGGCAGGCCGCGCCCAGGGCTCGAACCCCCAGGCCCGCAAACAAGGGCATCGAGAACCGGATCAACCCGAACCGCCGCTCAGGCAAGGAGGGATCCGCCGAGGCGAAGCTCGATATCGAGCAGGCGCGCGAGCTTTACATCCGCCGCAAGACGCGTCTCGAAGAGATAAAGGCGCGCCAGGGCGAACTGTCACGGGACAAGCGCACGCTGGCGAGCAATCGCGCCCGGCTTCAGGCGCGGCTCGTAGAGACGGCGCGCTCGCTGCGGCTGTCCGAGAAGCGCCTTTCGGAGCTTGAGGCACAACTCGCCGAAACGCGCGAAAAGATGAAGGACCAGCGGACGAAGCTCGAAGCCAAGAGCCAGCAGCTTTCTGCGCTCTTTGCTCTCATGCAGGGACTATCGCGCCAGCCGCCGCCGCTTCTCATCACGCACACGCGCGACGCGTTGAAGATGATCCGCAGCGGCATGGTCCTCGCGACGTTTTACGCTGACGTCGAAAAGCTGGCCGCTCAGCTCACGGCTGATGTCGATGCGCTGGAAGCGACCGAGAGGGAGGCCGCGCTTCAGGAACAGCGCAGGAGGAACGAGCAGGCGCAGAACGTCAGGATCAAGGGGCAACTCGATCTTCTGCTCGCTGAGAATCGGGAGCAGATCCAGGCGAACGCCGCCACTCTGGAGAGATTGGGCAGCGCGACGAAGATCAACGTGGCCGGGATCAAGAGCCTCGAAGACATGCTTCCAGCCGTGAGCGCGGCCGCAAGCAAAGATGAAGCCGCCGGCAAGTCGAGCGAACTCAAGCCGGATGCAACGCGGGTTGCACTTCAAGGCGGACGGATGAAACCGTCGATCCCCTTTGCTGCGGCGCAAGGTCTCCTGCCCATGCCGGTGCAGGGAAAAGCGCTTGTCAACTTCGGGCAAACAACCGAAGATGGCACCCCATCGAAGGGTATTCACCTAGAGTCGCGCCCCGGAGCGCAGGTCATATCGCCTTGCGACGGTCAGGTTTTGTTCGCCGGGCCGTTCCGCTCTTTTGGTCAACTCTTGATTATCGATGCCGGTGGGGGCTATCATGTTGTAATAGCAGGCATGGAGCGGATCGAGGTCGAGCAGGGTCAATTCGTTCTCGCCGGCGAACCCCTGGCAGCGATGGGCACAGAGACCCGCGCTGACGGGATGACGCCGAAACGCCCATCACTCTACGTGGAATTTCGTAGAGATCAGCAGTCTGTCGATCCCGCACCGTGGTGGTCCGCGGGAGGAAAAGGTTGAATATACATGCGCAAATCCGACCTCGCGCTCGGTGCTCTTCTTGTTGCGCTGGTTTGCACAGCCAGCTTTTTCATACTGCAATCCACGCGCCGGGATCAGGCTATCGCTGCGAACGCGGAAATCTACCGCCAGCTCGACCTGTTCGGAGAAGTGCTCGAGCGCGTCCGCGCTGAGTATGTGGAGAAGCCGGACGACACCAAACTGATCGAGAATGCGATCAACGGAATGTTGCAGGGGCTCGATCCGCATTCGAGCTACCTCACGCCGAAAGAATTCCAGGACATGCAGGTCCAGACCCGCGGAGAGTTCGGCGGGCTCGGCATCGAAGTCACGATGGAAGATGGCGTGGTCAAGGTGATTTCGCCCATCGACAACACGCCTGCCGATCGTGCGGGCGTGCTGGCGGGCGATTACATCACGCATCTCGACGGCGAGTCCATTCAGGGGCTGTCGCTCAACGAGGCTGTGGAGAAGATGCGCGGGCCGGTCGATTCGCCGATCATGCTCACGATCATGCGCAAGGGTGCGAACGCCCCGATCCAGACGCGTGTCGTGCGTGACATCGTTCGCATCAATCCGGTGAAATACAGCGCCGAGGATGATGTCGGCTGGATCAAGGTCAAGACGTTCCAGAGCGAGCACACCTACGAGTATATGAAGCAGGGTATCGAGGATCTCAAAAAGACCATCGGGCCGAAGCTCAAGGGTTATGTCCTCGACCTGCGCAACAATCCCGGCGGTCTTCTCGATCAAGCCATCGCGGTGTCCGACGCTTTCCTCGACAAGGGCGCGATCGTGCTGACGAAGGGGCGCAATGCAAGCGAGTCGAGCCGCGCGAGTGCCAAGGCCGGCGATGTGACCGATGGAAAGCCCGTCGTCGTTCTGATCAATGGCGGTTCGGCCTCTGCTTCGGAGATCGTGGCGGGCGCGCTGCAGGATCATAAGCGCGCCGAGGTCGTCGGCACGCGTTCATTCGGCAAGGGCTCTGTTCAGACCATGATCCCGCTCGGCGCAAATGGCGGCCTTCGCCTGACGACGGCGCGTTATTACACGCCGTCCGGACGTTCGATCCAGGCAACGGGCATTTCGCCGAACTATCTGGTGGAACCCGAGCTACCCGACGATCTCAAGCAGCAGATGGCATCCTTCACGCCGAAGGGCGAGGCGAGCCTGCGCGGGCATCTCAAGAACGAGGGCGCGCAGGAGGCTTCCGGCAGCATCTCCTATGTTCCGAAGGAGAAGGAAAAGGACGTGCAGTTGAAGGCAGCTATCGACCTTCTGCACGGAAAGAAGATCGAAGTGGCCAAGAAGGTCGAGAATGCTGCGGCCCCGGCTGCAGCGGCGGCGGCGGAAGTTCCGAATTAAACTTTCGCATTCGCGTCTGCGATCCTATAGTGAAAAGGTTCATGCGAGAGCGTGAGCCTTTTTTGCTTTCGCCGAAGCACAGGGGTGCTCAATGAGAACGCTTTTGATCGTCGCCGGGCTTTTCTTCACGCTTTTCGGAGGGGCAATCACATGGTTCGCCTTGTCCGATCCCGGGCATGAATACGACATCAGTCTGGTGATCCCGATCGATACGCGGCACATGCCGCGCCAGGTCAACATGCCGAAGGTTGAGGCCGCAACAAGTGAAGCAGGGGACACGGCGCCCGCGGATGGGCGCGCGGAAGCGGGAAGCGCACCCGTTCTGCCCGAGCGTCCTCCCGTTCAACTCAACTATTCCAGCGGGGCCGCATCGGAAGCGCCGCGATAGGCTCACCTCCGGGACTCGTTTGATCGCGGAAATCCCGCCCTTTCATATGTGTCGTTGAGATAGTTTCCCCGACGGCGTCACTCGGTCCATGCCGACAGCCAGACAGCGGTTCGAAGCGCGTTCGAGCGAACGGATCTTGCTACAGTGAACGAGACGCCTCGAACAGGAGAGCCCGCATTTCGGGAGCAACATCCGCCCGACAATCCCCCCGCAGCATCATAAGGAACAACCGCGATGCTCATCCAACCCTCCACTCTTCCATACCGGCTCTGTGCCGGGATCGTGCTTCTGAACGCCGAACGCCGCGTCTGGATCGGTCACCGCACGAAAGACTTCGCTTCGGGTGAGGCGAATCGGCGCTGGCAGATGCCGCAGGGCGGGATCGACAAGGGTGAAGACCCCAGGGCAGCCGCGTTGCGCGAACTTCACGAGGAAACGGGCGTGACGAGCGTGTCGGTCCTCGCGGAATCGCGGGACTGGATCTACTACGACCTTCCGTCCGAATCCGTCGGCAAGGCCCTGAAGGGTAAGTATCGGGGACAACAGCAGAAATGGTATGCGATGCTGTTCACGGGGGACGAGTCCGAGATGAATCTCAAGCTCGACGGGCACAAGCCCGAGTTCGATTCCTGGCGCTGGGCAACGCCAGCCGAAGTCATCGACGAGATCGTGGGTTTCAAGCGCGCTGCGTATGAGGCGGTTTTCGCTGAATTTGCTGAACTTCTCGTTCCATGAGGAATGGTCTTTCGCAAAGGCGAAAAACGATCATTCAATTCGCTGCACCGGGTTGCAATGCGTGAAGGGTCTATGCTAGAAGCGCGTCAGGCATAAGCCGGGCTTCAAATCCGGACATTTAATCACCTATTTCAGAGCATGCATCGACGCTCTTCGCGTTCGGCGGCTCTTTGACTGTTGGAGAGCACGTCTTGGCGCGGACCATCGCAGGATCGACGGTAGCTGAACGTTACGCAGGAGCGCTTTTCGATCTGGCACGCGCGGATAACGCGGTCGGCAGCGTCGAAGCTTCTCTCGAAATTTTCCAGAAATCGCTGCGCGAGAGTGACGACCTTCGTCGCCTCGTGCTGAACCCGACATTCTCCATCGCAGAGCAGGAAAAGGGCCTTTCGGCCGTGCTCAAGGCGGCGGGGATCGAGGGGCTTGCGCGCGACTTTCTTATCGTTCTCGCGAAGAACCGGCGCCTTTTCGCCGTCGAGAACGTGATCGCGGCCTTCCGCTCGCTTGCTGCCGAGGAGCGCGGCGAGGTCGAGGCTGAAGTCATTTCCGCCGTCCCGCTGAGCGAGGCCCAGACACAGGATCTGGTCGACACGCTTCGGCAGAAGCTCGGCAAGACGCCCAAGCTTACGGCGATTGTGGATTCGAAGCTGCTCGGCGGGCTTGTCGTCCGCGTCGGCAGCCAGATGATCGATACGTCCTTACGTACGAAATTGAAAAACCTCGAAAAGGTGATGAAAGAGGCCAGCTGATGGAGCTAACGGAAATCCGCCCGTCCGAGATTTCTTCGATCCTGAAGGAACAGATCAAGAATTTCGGTCAGGAAGCAGAAGTCTCCGAGATTGGGCAAGTGCTCTCCGTGGGCGATGGTATCGCTCGCGTTTACGGTCTCGATAACGTCCAAGCCGGCGAAATGGTCGAGTTTCCGGGCGGCATCCGCGGGATGGCGCTGAACCTCGAAGCCGATAACGTCGGTGTGGTTATCTTCGGCTCGGACACCAACATCAAGGAAGGCGACACCGTCAAGCGCACGGGCGCCATCGTGGAGACGCCGGTCGGCAAGGGCCTGCTCGGTCGCGTGGTGGACGGTCTCGGTAACCCGATCGACGGCAAGGGTCCGATCCAGTACACCGAAAAGCGTCGCGTTGACGTCAAGGCGCCCGGCATTCTTCCCCGCGAGAGCGTGAAAGAGCCGATGCAGACGGGCATCAAGGCGATCGACGCGCTGATCCCGATCGGCCGCGGTCAGCGCGAGCTGATCATCGGCGACCGCCAGACCGGCAAGACCGCCGTCGCGCTCGACGCGATCCTCAATCAGAAGTCCGTGAACGCCACGGGCGACGAGAGCAAGAAGCTTTACTGCATCTATGTGGCGGTCGGCCAGAAGCGCTCGACGGTCGCTCAGTTCGTGAAGGTTCTGGAAGAGCAGGGCGCGCTGGAATACTCCATCGTCGTCGCGGCTACCGCTTCCGATCCGGCGCCGATGCAGTTCATCGCGCCCTATACCGGCTGCGCGATCGGCGAATGGTTCCGCGATAACGGCCAGCACGCGCTCATCATCTATGACGATCTGTCGAAGCAGGCCGTGGCCTATCGCCAGATGTCGCTGCTGCTCCGTCGTCCGCCCGGACGTGAAGCCTATCCCGGCGACGTGTTCTATCTGCATTCCCGCCTGCTGGAACGCGCGGCGAAGCTCAACAAGGATCATGGTTCGGGTTCGCTGACCGCTCTTCCGGTCGTCGAGACGCAGGCGAATGACGTGTCCGCCTACATTCCGACGAACGTGATTTCGATCACTGACGGTCAGATCTTCCTTGAGACGGACCTTTTCTATCAGGGCATCCGTCCGGCGGTGAACGTCGGCATCTCGGTGTCTCGCGTGGGCTCGTCGGCGCAGATCAAGGCCATGAAGCAGGTTGCGGGCGCCATCAAGGGCGAGCTTGCGCAGTACCGCGAAATGGCGGCGTTCGCGCAGTTCGGCTCCGACCTCGACGCCGCGACGCAGCGGCTTCTCGCTCGCGGCTCGCGCCTCACCGAGCTTCTGAAGCAACCCCAGTTCTCGCCGCTCAAGGTGGAAGAGCAGGTTGTGGTGATCTATGCCGGCACGCGCGGCTTCCTCGATCCGATCCCGGTTTCGTCGGTCGGCGAGTTCGAGCGCGAGTTCCTGACGCTGCTCCGCAACGAGCACAAGGACCTGCTGGACACGATCCGCGACTCCAAGGCGCTTTCGCCGGATTCGGAGCAGAAGCTTAAGGACATCCTTACCGATTTCTCGAAGCGCTTCTCGGCGTAATCGGGCCCAGCGGAGACACCAATGCCGAGCCTGAAAGACCTAAGAGGCCGCATCGCGTCGGTTAAGGCCACGCGCAAGATCACGAAGGCCATGCAGATGGTGGCCGCCGCGAAATTGCGCCGTGCGCAGGACCAGGCCGAAGCGGCTCGTCCCTACTCCGAGGGTCTGGACCAGATCCTCGGCAAATTCGGCGGCAAGGCGATACCGAGCGGCCCTCTGCAACTCCTGTTGCAGGGGACCGGCAAGACGCAAACGCATCTGCTCGTGGTCGCCACCGGCGAGCGCGGGCTCGCAGGCGCGTTCAACTCGAACATCGCCCGTCTTGCCCGAGACCACGCCCGCCAGCTTCTCGCTGAGGGCAAGTCCGTCAAGATCATCACCATCGGTCGCAAAGGCGCGGACGTGCTGCGTCGCGATTTCGGCAAGCTGATGATCGACCATATCGACCTGCGGAGCGTGCGCCAGATCGGCTACGTCCATGCGCTCGATATAGCGCAGCGTGTCGCGAAGCGCTTCGAGGCAGGCGAATTCGACGTCGCTACTCTCTTTTATTCGCAGTTCCAGAACATCATCACGCAGAAGCCGAAGGCGAGCCAGCTTCTCCCGGTGGAACTCACCGCCACCGAGGGGAACTACGAGTTCGAGCCGGACGAAGCGGAAATCCTGATCGACCTCGTGCCTCGCGCGCTCGCGACGAAGATTTTCAGCGCCCTGCTGGAGAACAACGCGGGCTTCTACGCGTCGCAGATGACCGCGATGGACAACGCAACGCGCAACGCGGGCGACATGGTCGGCCGCTATACGCTTGAGTATAACCGCGCGCGTCAGGCGATGATCACGAAGGAACTGATCGAAATCATCTCGGGCGCGGAGGCGGTCTAGCCTCCGGTTCCGAAGGCGCGTGCGTTTGCGCTCGCGCCGCTCCGCCGGGCAACGCGTTTGTTTCGGCTGTTGTTTTTGGGTCGTTTCCGTCCTATTCAGATGGTGCGGCCTGTAGAAACGCAGGATTTCGGCTCCCGGCGCGGCGTCCGTCGCGAGGGGTGCTTATCGCGTCGGTCCCGCGACCGGCCAGGGAGGCAGCCGAAGCAAGCGACCCGTAAGGGTTGCGCGGCGTGAAATGAATTGAGTGCGGCATCGGACGCTCGGAGTTCGTCGTCGCATCTGACAAAGATGGACCGGTTTTGGGGAAGACAAGATGAGCGATAGACGAGTTGGCCGTATCAGGCAGGTCACGGGCGCCGTGGTGGACGTGCAGTTCGATGGGCCGCTGCCGTCGATCCTGAACGCGCTTGAGACACAGAACCACGGCAGCCGCCTTGTGCTTGAGGTTGCCCAGCACCTCGGCGAAAGCACCGTCCGCACCATCGCCATGGATTCGACCGAAGGTCTCATTCGCGGTCAGGAAGTCACCGACACCGGCGAAGCGATCTCGGTTCCGGTCGGCGAAGAGACGCTCGGCCGCATCATGAACGTCATCGGCGAGCCGATCGACGAAGCCGGCCCGATCAAGTCGAACCAGCGCCGCCCGATCCATGCGCAGGCGCCGTCGTTCGTCGATCAGTCGACCGAAGTCGAAGTGCTCGTCACCGGCATCAAGGTCGTCGACCTGCTTGCGCCTTACTCGAAGGGCGGCAAGGTCGGCCTGTTCGGCGGCGCGGGCGTCGGCAAGACGGTGCTCATTCAGGAACTCATCAACAACATCGCGAAGGGCCACGGCGGTTACTCCGTGTTCGCGGGCGTTGGCGAGCGTACGCGTGAAGGCAACGACCTTTACTGGGAAATGATCGAGTCCAAGGTGAACGTGGACCCGCACGAGAGCGGTTCCGCACAGGGTTCCAAGTGTTCGCTGGTTTTCGGCCAGATGAACGAGCCCCCCGGAGCGCGCGCCCGCGTGGCTCTGACCGGTCTCACCGTAGCCGAATATTTCCGCGACCAGGGCCAGGACGTGCTGTTCTTCGTGGACAACATCTTCCGCTTCACGCAGGCGGGTTCCGAAGTGTCCGCTCTTCTCGGCCGTATCCCGTCGGCCGTGGGTTATCAGCCGACGCTCGCGACCGACATGGGCGCGCTTCAGGAGCGCATCACGTCGACCTCGAAAGGCTCGATCACGTCCGTGCAGGCCATCTATGTGCCCGCCGACGACTTGACCGACCCGGCGCCTGCGGCTTCGTTCGCTCACTTGGACGCAACGACGGTGCTTTCGCGCTCGATCGCGGAGAAGGGCATTTATCCGGCGGTTGACCCGCTCGACTCGACGAGCCGCGCGCTTGAGCCGCGCATCGTCGGCGAGGAGCATTACAAGGTCGCTCGTCAGGTGCAGGCCATCCTTCAGCGCTACAAGGCGCTTCAGGACATCATCGCGATCCTCGGCATGGACGAACTGTCCGAAGAGGACAAGCGGACGGTGGCGCGCGCCCGCAAGATCGAGCGCTTCCTGTCGCAGCCGTTCCACGTCGCCGAAGCGTTCACTGGCAAGCCGGGTGTGCTCGTCGACGTGAAGGACACGGTGAAAGGCTTCAAGGGTCTCTGCGAGGGCGATTACGATCATTTGCCGGAGCAGGCGTTCTACATGGTCGGCACCATCGACGAGGCCATCAAGAAGGCCGAGGAACTGGCCGCCGCGGCCTAAGGCAGTAACGGCCGCCTTCGCACGCGTCGTTTGGCGCGTGTCCGGGCGGCCTTCGGATTTTTACGGACCAGCGCCGGAGAACGGACCGAGATGGCCGATACCATTCATTTCGAACTTATTTCACCGGATAAGCGGCTCTTGTCCGCCGATGTGCTTGAGGCTGTGCTTCCGGGGCAGGAAGGCGACCTTTCTGCGCAAGCGGGACGTGGCCTTCTTATTCTCAAGTTACGCCCCGGCATCCTGACGACGCGCGCAAAGGACGGCGAAAAGCAGTTCTTCCTGCGTGGCGGCTTTGCCGATGTCGGGCCCGAAAAGGCGACCGTATTGGCTGAATTCGCCATTCCGCTCGAAGAGCTGACGGGGGCTGTCCTGACAGACGAGATCGCGCAGGCTCAGCAGGAACTCGACGAGGCGAAGGACGATGCCCGCAAGATCTCGTCGTGGGATCGGCTGGAGCGCTTGCAGACCTTGAAAGCACGCTTGGCCCTTTAAGTGGCGTCGGCACCGCACGCAGCCTTGCGATGCGCGTGTCGGTTTCGGCAAGGCACGGTGTTCGCGCGTGGGGGGAAACTCCCGCGCGCTTTTCTTTTGTCCAGCTCTGTCGACGTGGCCGGGATCTCGTCGCGCCACGCGCGCCGATGGAGCGCGCACCGACAAGCGAGCCACTGATCCCGACGGTAGCCGCACCGTCGCTCGATTAACCGCCCCATCACAATAATCTTCAAAAATTCGCTGAAACGCTTTTTACTGTGTGGAGAAAAAGTCGTTTCAAGGCTGGACGTCTGCGCAGCTTCAGCTAAGCATATGGAGCAGAGCGGATAGCCGTGCGCGGAGCGGATAGGCATGGGAAGCGAGACAGGCGTTGTCGTCGCGCTTTGGGTGTGGGCGTATGGGACGAGGTCGGGTGCTTTTGGAGAGACCACGAGATCGAGCCGACCCGGCGTCGCTTCGGAGCGAAGCTTGAACACGCCTCGGCCAGCTTCGGAATGCGTGGCGAGTGGCCGCCACGGCCGCTGCCCGCTACGGCGACATTCCTGTGGGGCGCGCCGCGCTTCGACGCAATCGATCCCGTCTTTCGGAGGTTGCAGACCGCATCCGGCGAGCGCGTGCGAGCCAGCCGCCGGACGTTGTGACCGATCCTTTCATTCGTCTTCCCTTGCACGTGCCCGCCTCAATCGATCCTCCCTGACAGCGGACGCGAAATATACCCTCAAGTCTCGAATTACACACCATGGCTGGTAAGCGGCACGGTCTCAGGCTTGACAGGCGCCACCGCATACGGCGTTCGGGCGCCAAGCTGAGGCTTGCGGTCGCGATCTCCGCATGCGGTGTGGTGATAGGCACCATCCTTTTTTTCTGCGCTGTCGTGAACGAGGCGCGTTCCTATGCGGAGAGCCGGGCCTGGAACGATGTCTCGACCCTCTCGGCCGCTTTCGAAGAGCAGGCGCGCCTGAACGTCGAGATGGTTGCGAGCGCGATCCGATTCCTGAAGCCGAAACTCGCAGCGCAGGGAACCAGCCTCAACCTCGCCGACTGGCGAACGTACCTTCCGGCCCTGGCCACGGCCTCAACCACGGTGCAGATCTCTTTCGTCGGGCCGGAAGGAAAGCTGCTTTCGTCGTCTCTCAGCCAGAACCCGCAGCCGGTAGACTTGTCTGACCGCGACCACATACGCGTCCATTTGGAGGGTCGGCCGGGGCTTTATTTCGGGAAGCCGGTGATTGGCCGCATCTCGCGGCAGTGGACGATCCAGATCACGGACCGGGTGGAGGGCCCGGACGGAAAGCTTGCGGGCATTATCGTTTTCTCGCTTTCGCCGGAATCGCTGACGACGCTTCAGCGATCGATCAACCTCGGCAAGAGCGGCAGCCTGATGGTTCTGGGCACCGATGGTGTTATCCGTGCCTCCTTTGCGAACTGGCAGGAGTCCGACCGTGCGCTTCTGGGAGCGGTGTACCCTGACTTGCAGGCTCTTACGGGCGGTCAGGACGCCGGGCTCAAACGCGCCCGTAATCCGCTGGACGGTTCCGACACCTTTTTCCGCTGGCGCAAGGTTGGCGACTATCCGCTTCTCGTCATGTCCAGCATCGCCGAGCGGGACGTTTATGCGTCCGTCGACAGCAGCGTGGCGAAGCTGGGGGTGCTGTGCGCTGGTGTTCTGGCTCTCCTCCTCACGCTGAGCTGGGTTCTCGTTCGGGAGATCGGTCGTCGCGTGGAACGGGAAGTCGCTCTTTACGATGGAAGCCGCAGGCTCGCGCTGGCAAACGATAGCCTGCGACGCCGTCACCGCCAGCTTGGTCGAACGAGCGCGGCTCTGGCGGCAGAGCGCGGGCGGCTTCAAAACATCAACGCCGAACTGGAAGCGGCGAAGGAACAAGCCGACGAGGCCAACCGGCTGAAGACCGCGTTTCTCATGAATATGAGCCACGAGTTCCGGACGCCGATGCACGCGATCCTGAACTACGGCTCGTTCGGGTTGAAGGCGGCGCGCGGAGGAGATCAGGCCCGGCTGGAGAAGTGCCTGACGAACATACAGACAGCGGGCGAGCGCCTGCTTGGCATGCTGAATGCGCTGCTCGATCTGTCGAAGCTCGAATCGGCCTGGTCGGATCTGCACAAGGAGCGCGGAAGCCTGATGAGTGTGGCCCGCAAAGCCGGGGTCGAACTCGGCTCACTTGTCGAAGACAAGGCTCTCTGCTTGAGTTTTGAGGCGCAAACCGGCGACGTTGAGGCGGTGTTCGATGCGCGGCGCATGATGCAGGTTTTCGTCAATCTGTTTTCAAACGCGATCAAGTTTTCTCCAAGGGGCGCAACCATCACGGTCACATTCGCCGACGCAGTCATGCCGGACGGCAGCGAGGCCATTCACTGTCACATAAAGGACCACGGTATCGGCATCCCGGAAGGAGAACTCGATCGCGTGTTCGACAAGTTCACCCAAAGCAGCAAGACGGATACGGGAGCCGGCGGCTCGGGGCTCGGTTTGACGATATGCCGGGAAATCGTTCGGCTGCACAGCGGCCGCATCTGGGCGGCCCCTTCGGAATCGGGGGCCTCAATCCATTTCATGATCCCGAGAGGCCGCGACAGTCGGGTTGCCGCATCCCGTCCGGGAGAACCGGCAGCAAGCCCTGAAAACTCCCCGCGCGAGGGCGACTAATCTCGGGTCAGGCGCAGATTTATCGGTGAAGTTGCTTTCTCCAAGCTTTCTATTTTCATCCGTTTCTTACGGAAATGGTTGGACCCGCTATCCCGAAGCAGTCAGCAGCCATGCCGTCGCGGGAGAGTCGCTCACCCGGCGAACAGTGGCTCACTCTGCCTGATCGGGGGGAACCGCGCTCGGCCTGTCGATCTGGCAAGACGATCGTTTCCGCGCACGGCGCAGGATATCGGGGGCGAACGGCCGGAAGAGGCTGGGACGGCATCAAACGCGTGCTCCCCGCGCCATCCGAGCCATTCCTCGCATCGTTCGCTCAATCCATGGAACCCTTCAGGGCGTCTTCAGTTTTTTGTAGTTCCTTAGACTGAGGGCGACCCGCCTTCGGACATCATCGCTGGTTCGCGGATTTCATATGCGCAAGATCCTTTATGTCGACGACGATGCGCTGAATCGGGACATCCTGCGCGAGCTTCTTTGCGAAGGCGGCTACGATGTCGTGGAGGCCGACGACGGCGACACCGCGCTCAAGCGTCTTCACGACACGCCCGGTATCGATGCCGTGCTGCTTGACCGCATGATGCCGCGCATGAGCGGTATCGAAGTGCTGAGAGCGGTGAAGAAGGATGCGCACCTTGCCGATATTCCGGTGATCATGCAGACGGGCGCGACGGCACGCGACCAGATCCTTCAGGGCATCAGGGCGGGGGTCTATTACTATCTCACAAAGCCTTATGAAGATCAGATGCTTCTCGCCATCGTCGGCGCCGCACTTCGGGATGCCGCGCAGAAGCGGCGGCTTCGCGAGGAGGTCGCACAGCATCGCACCTTGATGGGACTTCTTGAACAGGCTCGCTTTCGCTTCCGTACCCCGCAGGAGGCGCGCAGCCTCGCTTTCCTCATCGCCAATTGTTTCCCCGAGCCCGAAGCGGCCATTTACGGCCTGCACGAAATGCTTTCAAACGCGATCGAGCACGGCAATCTCGGCATCACCTATCGGGAAAAGACGCGCCTCATGCTTCAAGGGCGCCTGCAGGAGGAAATCGAGCATCGGCTTGCCCTGCCGGAGAACCGCGAGAAATGGGCCTGGCTGAGCTTCGAGACGGACAGCAAGACGCTTAGGGTGCGCATTCGCGACCAGGGGGCCGGGTTCGACTGGCGGCCCTATCTCGATATAAGCCCCGAACGGGCCACGCATCCGCACGGTCGCGGGATCGCCACGGCACGCAGGATGTCTTTCAGTTCGCTGGACTATATCGGCTGCGGCAACGAGGTGGTCTGCACATTCATCGCGGACGAAGCGTAGAAGCGCCGAGAGCAACAGCGCCATGTCGAAAGCCGCTTGCGGCACGACGCTGTGGAAGCCGGGGCAAGAGCGCCGCGCCTGCGCTATGCACGCATGAAAACGCCGCGCTTTTCGGCGCGGCGCAGGCGATCACCCGAAGCTGCGATGGCTTCAGCGAGAAATACCGCGAAAACCGGGCATCGGCGAATAGCCGTAAGGCACCCCGCTGTTCGCCGGGTTCTGCTGCTGGAAGCCGAAGGGGCTCTCGGACAGGCCGCTGGTCGCGCCGCCCGAAACGTAGAAACCGCTCTTGAATTCGCTCTTGCCGTCGACCTTGTCCTGAAGCGCTTTCAGCTTGTCGTCGTCGTTGAGAGCGGCTGCGGCGTCACTGTTCTGCTGGACGGGTTCGGTCGACCACGCCCAAACCTGCGCCGGCATCCAAAGAGAGACCGCGATGGCGGCCAGACCTGCAAAAGCAACTTTGCGCATTTTTTCCCTCGCTCGCAATTGCTGTTGTTTACCTAACATGCTCCGAAGCGTTTTGTACAGATTGTCGCTAAAGTTGTATTACATGAATTCGTGCCTGCAGAAGCTGCGCTCAAGGCCGGGAGCGCTTTCCGCGTCGAAGCTCTTAACGATTTATTCACATCGCGCTTTTGCGCGCGTCAAGATGGGTGCAGCATGCGCCCTTCAAAGGGAGGATGAAGACAATGTCGAAAGAGCATACGCCCGACACCCTCATTCGCCGCGCGAAAGAGACGCGCGCACAGGCTGAAACGCTTGACGAAATCTGGCTGAAGAACGCCCTCGAAGACATGGCGCAGGCTTACGAATGGCTCGCATTGAAGCTCGCAGTCGCCCCGACAAATTCGATAAACTGACCTGCGCCGCAGCCAGCGGCCTGGCTTCAAGGCCGGGTGCGGAGTGCATCAGTTTACTTAAATCGTGGGATATTCTTAACAAACACCAGTGTGTCCCGGCGGTTGCGTCCTTTGCCCGTCGGCATTACAAAACTGGCCAGATCAGGATGGAAGCGATGCTGTTTTTACGTGTGTCAGGATTGACGCTGTTGATCGGCGCTTTCGCCGCGCTCGTCTACGACGGCATCCGGCTGGTCGGCAGTCCGGGCCGTGCCTTGCCTCTCACATCGCTCTCGGCGCAACTTGATCGCGCTCCCGATACTCATGAAGCAGTGCAGCGGTTTTTTCTCGATAACGCGCCCTCATACCTCTGGAACGGGGTTGTGGAACCGCTCCTTGTGCTTCCGATCTTCCTTCTTTTCGGCGTCTTCGGGGCGCTTCTCTATTTGGCGGGTCACCGGGAGCCGCCGCCCGAAATCGTCAGCGACTGATCGATTTTCCTCCTCGATCTGGCGCAGACAGGCTGATCTTCGCGACAGAAAAGCGCCGCGCGTCAAAGACCCACGGCGCCCGGTAGAATTTGCGCGTTGTACCCGCGATCGCTACTTCAGCGGAGCCGGGGGCGTGAAGACGGCATAGTTCACGCCGAGCTTGAACGAGTTGGCCGTCAGATCGCCGATGTCCTTAAAGTCTGCTTTATAGCGGCTGAACGTTTCCCCAGGATATGTATAGCAGCACGCGCCGCCGACGTTCGGCTCGCCGAAATTGAAGTACAGATATTCGGCCTTCACGGACCAATTGTAATTCCACTTGTATTCAAGGCCGCCGCCGACGGTCCAACCGGCAAGCGTATTGCCGTTGTCGGTCGTGGAACTCCAGTCGTAATTGTAGGCGTTGCCGTTTTCGCGGAGAATACCGGCGCGCACCGAGTTGTTGAGCCACGCGAAGCCGCCCTTCGCGTAAATCAGCGTATTGCCCGCTGCATAGCCGAGGCGCCCCGTGATGTCGCCGTAGAAGCCGCCCTTGCTCGTGAAGCGGATGCGAGTGGAGGCGTTGGGATCGAGGCCGCCACGGTCGTCATCGATGTAGAACGTCTTGCTCGCGTCATCACGCCAGCCGCCGATGTCGAGTTCGATGCCGTAGACGTAGTTGCAGCATTGGCCAAACTGCCAATTATAGCCAAGGGTCAGGCCACCGAAGATGCCCGATCCACTCAAGCCGCCATTGTAGTCGTAGCGGGTAAAATTGTCCGCATCCCGCCAATAGTCATAGTGGTTTCGGCCCAGGTCGATATCGGTCCAGCCGCCGCCCAGATGCGCGCCGACATAGAAACCCGTCCAAAGCGGCGGCGGTGGCGCAATATCCTTGTAGCTGGCGGGGATGCCGTCTGCATGGGCCGGGAGCGCAGCGATTGCCGCTGCGCCAAGTGCGGCGGCGCCTGCCAGAATCGTATGCTTGAGAGCCATTTCTCTCTTCTCTCGCTTGAGTTGCCAGTAGAATCAACGCCGAACGCCTTTTCTTGCGATACTCGCAAACAAGCTAAACTTAAAGTTGTATTTTTAGTGAATTGAGGTTTTTACAGGTGCCACCTTCTGTCATGGCGAAGAAAAGATCTTTTGCTGCAATGGTTTGCTGTTGCCGGCCGTGCGGCTTTGTTGATTTCTCGCAACAGTGACGGGCGGTGCACGCAAGAATGATTGTAGGTTGCTTTCTGGCGTCAGAAATGAGCGAGGGGAGACCGGAGATCATCTACGATCTTCATCAGATCTTTCTGCCGGGAGGCGCCCGTCTTGGCGAAAATATTCTGCAGATGCGTCTTCACGGTGTTGACGGAGAGTGACAGCGCCGCCGCCGCCTCCGTAACTGAGCACCCTTTCGCGAAGTGTTCGAGCGCCCGCGCCTCGGCCTTGGTCAGACCGTAGCATTGCGTAACGACTGGCAGGGCGCTATTGCTCTGCGCGGGGTAAGTGGCTATGTGGATCGCCACCATAGGCCGACCATCGAGTTGTGCGTCGAGTGGACGGATCATGGCAATGGCGATGGCGCCTCGATTGAGAGGCGACGAGAGGGACAACTCTCGATCGAACGGCTTTTCGCTCGCCCGTGATGCCGCCTGCGCCGCTTCGAAAATCGCCCTCAACAGCAGCGCGGTGCGCGCGGCGTCCTCCGCGCGCAAGCGACCGTTTTCGATCCGAATAGGCCAGCCCGCGTCGGCCATGGAACGCGCAGCCGCGTTCGCATGGACGACTTCGCCATTGGCGAGCGAAGCGGCGAACCCTGCGTTAAACTGGTCGAGGGCGGACCCCAAAAGGGAATCGAGAGAGACATCAATCAAAGGATCAAACACCGTTAGTGCTGAAGCATGCAACCTAGGCACTTAGGTTGAAACTGCCGGGAAACAAGTTACAAAAATGGCGCGAGACAATTGATCACGGCCATCAATGATAAAAAAAGAAAACACTCTCAAGCGCAAGCTTCAAAAAACCGAGCAGCGTTGCGAATAAGGGCAGGTTTCGCAAAACCGCCCGGTCGCGAAACTTTTCACCAAAATTTAGCATCTCGCATAAAACCGAACTGCCTCGCATGCGCGGGCATGCGAGGCAGCGAAGATATCGAGAGTGACTGCGATTGCGCGAGCGCGGACCGCTGGCGATCAGTGCCGGAAGTGTCGCACGCCCGTAAACACCATGGCGAGGCCGCGTTCATCGGCGGCGCGGATCACTTCCTCGTCGCGCATGGAGCCGCCCGGCTGAATGATCGACGTCGCGCCCGCGTCGGCAGCGGCGAGCAGACCGTCGGCGAAGGGGAAGAAAGCGTCCGAAGCGACGGCGGTGTCTTTCAACGCCTCGTCGGGATTTTTTCCGGCGTGCTCGGCCGCTTCGCGCGCCTTCCACACGGCGAGGCGAACGCTGTCCACCCGGCTCATCTGGCCTGCGCCGATGCCGATCGTCGCGCCGTCCTTCGCAAACACGATGGCGTTCGACTTCACATGCTTCGTGACGCGCATGGCGAAAACCATGTTGGCGCGCTCGACTTCGGACGGTTCACGTTTCGTGACGGTCCGCAGCGTCTTGCCCTCGAAGCCGCCGACATCCGCATCCTGCACGAGGAAACCGCCGGCGACCGAGCGGAAATAGGGCTGACGCGCCACCGGTAACAAGCCGCCCGTCACCAGAAGCCGCACGTTCGGCTTTGCGGCGAATGCCGCGCGCGCCGCGTCGGACGCCTCCGGCACGATCACGACTTCGGTGAAGATCTTGAGGATTTCGCGGGCAGCATCTTCTTCGAGACGTCCGTTCAACGCGACGATGCCACCGAATGCGCTGACCGGATCGCAGGCCAGCGCCTTCCTGTACGCTTCGACGAGTGACGAGCCCAGCGCCACGCCGCACGGATTGGCATGCTTGACGATGGCCACCGCAGGCTCGCCGCTCGGAAACTCCGAAATCAGTTCGAAGGCCGCGTCGGCGTCGGTGAGATTGTTGTAGGAGAGTTCCTTGCCCTGCACCTGCTCGGCGCCGACGATGCCCGGCCCGTTCCGCTCGGTCGATTCGTAAAGAGCGGCCTTCTGGTGCGGGTTCTCGCCATAACGCAGGCTCTGCTTCAGCGTGCCCGTGATGGTGTGGGACGATGCCGCGGAGCCGGTCTGCCCGGCGAACCAGGTCGCAATTGCGGTGTCGTAGGCGGCGGTGCGCGCGAAAGCCTTGGCCGCGAGGCGGCGGCGCGTTGCGTCGCTCGTGCCGCGCGTTTCGCCGGAAAGTTCGGCTGCGACCGCCTCGTAATCGGCCGGGTCCGTGACGACCGTCACGCAATTATGGTTCTTCGCCGCCGCGCGCAGCATGGCCGGACCGCCGACGTCGATGTTCTCGATCATCGTGTCGAAGTCGGCCGCGTGTTTCTTGAGCGTCTCCTCGAAAGGATAGAGGTTGATGACCACGAGACCGATTGGAGCGATGTTATGCTGTGCCAGCGCCTCGCGCGCGCTCGACTGTTCGAGATTGGCGAGGATGCCGCCGTGGATGGCGGGGTGCAGCGTCTTCACGCGGCCTTCGAGGATCTCGGGAAATTTCGTGACATCGGACACCGACACGACGGCGATGCCATTATCGCGCAGGAAGGCGGCAGTGCCACCCGTGGAGACGATCTCGATGCCGAGTGCATCGAGCTTCCTGGCGAATTCCGCAAGGTTCGACTTGTCGGAAACGGAAATGAGTGCGCGGCGCACCGGAAAAACTTGCGGTTTCGTGGATTGTGCGGACATGGCTCGTAAGTGTGATGCTGCGAGAGAAGATCAAGATCAGACGAGACGGCGGGGATGGGCGCCCTGAATGACGGGCTTCTGCTGCTGCGCCACCTTCTCGAATTTCCAATGGACGGACGTTGCCGCCGAGCACGGTCCCTTGAGGACGATCTGAAGAGAGCGTCTAAGGCAGATCGGATCTGCGAAGAAAATGCTCTCCTCGATGTCGAGGTCGGCGCCTTCCGCCACCATGCGCCACGTCGCGCCCGAGGGCAAGGTGAGCGTGACGGCATTCGTATTGCGCGAAAGCTGCGCCGCGACACGCGGATGCAGATGGAAGCGGATCGCGAAGCGGGCATCCGCCTCGATGGCGGTCTGGTTGGCGGGCACAAGCTGGTCGTGGCCGGCAAATTCATGGCCCGATTTGTGGAGCGCGAGCTGCCTGCGGTGGTTCATGCCGAAGCGCTCGCGGTAGCCGTCATGGCCGATGCGCACCCCGATGGAGGCCGCGTTTTCGATGATCTCGTGCTGGACGCTGCGCGGACCCGACAGCCAGAACAGTTCGCGCCCCGCGAAACTTTCCTGCGCCTTGATGAGCCGCGAAGACGACAGATCGTCGATGCTGAGCGTCGAATGCGCTGCCGTGGATCGCGAAACGACATACCAGTCGCCCGTTTCGTCCTGCGGTGCTCCGCAATTGGCGATCAGCGGCTCTGTTCCGACGCTCATTTCGAATGCGCCGCAACCGGCATGCGCCCGCGCCGAGAGATGCAGGGGCGGCGGCGCGCCCGCATCCGCGATCACGACGACGTCGCCCGCCGCAAGCCGGGCGTAACCCGAATTCGGCGCGTGGAGGTCGGGAAAGGTGGCACCCATATCGTCATAGGCGAGAACGGCGGAAACCTGATCGAGGAAGGTCGGTCCCATGCCGTTGAACCGCGCGAGGCTGCCGTCGCCGAGGCGCAGGAAGCGCACCATGGCCTGCATGCGTTTCAGGGCGGAGTAGAGCTTTTCCGGCGGCTCGAGCTGGCGCGCGACGAAGCACTGCTTCAGCGGCAAAAGTTCGAGCAGGATCTCGATGAGTTCGCCCGGGTCGCGGGAGACGTGGCCGCCGTCTTCGAGGATCTGCCGGTCGAGTTCCGCCGAGAACGCGGGCAGATAGGACGTGAGGTAGGTTTCGTGTTCCGCGATGCAAAGCCCGGCGAGGAGGATCGCGGTCAGCGCCCTGAGCTTCGGCACGCCTGAGCCATCGCCATAAACGACGGTCAGATCGTGCAGGTCGCGCGACAGCATGCGCATCACGGCGTCGTAGAAGTCCGGCTCGGCGCCGTCGAGCAGGAAGGCCGCGTGCGAGAGGAGCGCGATCACACGCCGCGCCGTGATGTCCCGGTCGCGGCCGAGCGGTGGCGCGCTGTTTGCGAAGGCGATCCAGTCGAGCGTGAGCTTGCGGGCTTTTTCACGGGCGATCTGGTCCTCGGCGGCGTGCAGGTGGCGAAGCCAGCCGAAGCCGTAAAGTTCTTTCTGCCATGGAACCGACGGCGGCATGACGCGGAACGGCGATTCGGACCCGATGGGCGCGGTCGCTCCGGCCAGCCCGAAATAGCCGTCGTAAAGCTCGACCGCGAAGCTTGGGTCGCCCGTGCGCAAATCGTGCGGCAGGATGAGAAGGTGATAGGCGGCGGGAACACCGGACATCCAGCGCGAGAAAGGCGATTTCAACGCGAGCCGGATCGCGGACCGACCCGCCCTGTTCACGGCGAGCGCGGCAAGTCGCGCCTGATCTGACATCTGAGGTGGCATCATTAACTTTTTAGGCGATCCGCCCTCGCGTAAGCAAGGCTTGATTATACCAAGCCTGCAAACAACCAGCGCGTTTTTCAAGCATCAGCTAAACGGATGCACGATTCGTCTGTCGAAGCGGACGACATTCTCCCGTTGTCCACCTGATTTGAATCTTCACCCGCACTTTCATTGCAGATCGGAGCCGCTTCAACGCGGGCTGATCTAACGTCTTGGGAAGGCTATCAGGAGCGTATTCATCGCGGAAGGCTCCGTATCGCCGAAGCGATGGCCCGCCAGGCCGTATGCGAACTGCGCGAAGAGCGCCAGCCCGAAGATGACCAGAACCACGCCCGACGCCTGATTGATGCGCTTCAGGCGGCTTTCGGTCAGCTTGTGGCGCACGCGGCTGATAAGGCGTGAAAGCCCCATCCACCACAACAGGCTTCCCGTCATGATGGATGTGACCGCCGTTACGGCCTGCACCCAGGTGTCGATGCCGCCCATGATCGAGGTGGCGCCGCCGAACAGCGCGAACAGACCGAGGATCGCACCGGGGTTGGTGATGGTGAGGAAGAATGTCTGCGGCACGATGTTGAGATGCGGAACGATCCGCCAGATGCGAAAGCGAAGCGCAGGCCGGAAAAAGGGCGGGATCGTATTCGAAAGCCGTCTCAGGCGCGCGATATTGGTTGTCGCTGTGGCCACGATCGTCGGTTGCGCGCGATAAATGCTGAGGCCGAAGGCGATGAGGATGACCCCGCCGACCAACTCGATCTTGAGTTGGTGCTCGCGCATGAAGCCGGAAATCGCGGTTGCACCATAGGCTGCCACCGACGCAATGAGCCCGTCGGCAAGCACCGCCCCGAGGCCCGCGGCGAAACCGCCCCAGAAACCTCGCTCCAGCGTCCGCTGGATGCACACGATATTCACCGGCCCGACGGGAGCCGCGATCAGCACGCCGATGACAAGGCCGATGATGGCAAATCGTGTCGGATCGATGATCGACTCTGCCCACATAGGCCCGCTTCTAGCTCTAGATAAGACCCGTGTCACGAGAAGGAGCGTTTCCGCCATTCTCGCGCCCAAAAACGCCCGCGAGGTCACACCGGATTCGCCGCGCCCGCAAGCACACATGCATGCCGTGAAACGGGGACGTCATGCAACAGGAGACGAACGTGAAAGCATCGCCGAAAACAATTTTCTTTAGGATGAGAGGGCGCTTATGTCCGCTGCCGGGGACGTTCGCGGTGGCGCTCGCGGTTTTGCTGATGCCATTTGCCGCTCTGCCCGCGCTTTCGCAGACTGCCGGCGCGGCCTCTGCGGCTCAACCAGCCGCCGAGGTGCAATTCGGCCGTGACGCGACAAGGCTGCCTCAGCCGGTGCAGCGCATGCGGCAGGCGATCATGCAGGCAGCGACCAGCGGCGACATCGAGGCGTTGCGCCTGCCGATCGACATGAACGAACTGCCCCCGGTGTTCGCGAAGGAGCGCACGCCGGACCGGATCGCCTATCTGAAAGGGGCTTCGGCTGATGGCAATGGCCGCGAAATGCTCGCGATCCTATACAGCCTTCTGACGACAGGCTACGCGATCAAGAACCCGGGCACGAAGGACGAGATGATCGTGTGGCCCTATCACGCCGCGCTTTCGCTCGACAAGCTGACGCCGAGCCAGGAGGTGGAGATCTACCGCTTCCTCTCGCCCGCCCGCGTGAAGGAGATGGCGGCGGCCGGAAAATATGCCTGGTATCGGGTCGAGATCAGCCCGGATGGCGTCTGGCATACGTTCTCGAAGGAGGATTGAAGGTTGAACGCGAGCGGGTTTCCGCATCCGCTCGCTTCGTCTGGCTCGAAATGCCTACCGCACGCGCTCTACGGGTCGACGTTCGTCGCGGCGCTCATCCCGCCGCTTGGCGGTATCGCTGCGCATCTCGCCAGCATCGGCGCGAGCCGTTGCCGTCGCCTCAAGGAACTTGAACGGCGCTGTGTCCTTGAATTCGCCCGCCGTCTCGCCCGCATAGACTTCGCCGTTCGCCAGCGCGAGCTTCTTGACGGGCGCGCCGCGCTTCAGGTCGAGCTTGTCGAGCGAGACCCAGAACGTGTTCGGCCGCGTGGCGGAGTCGAAGAAGTAAACGCGGTCCTTCTGGTCCGACACCGTGCGCCAGATCGTGGAGGCGATGTTCGGCTCATCCTTGCTCGCGGCAAGGCCGAGCGGCACGCTGACGCTGCGCACCGTGCTCAGCACGCTGGCCGCGGCCTGATTTTCGAAGCTCTGATCCGGCACGCTCTTGATGTAGTTCGGGTCGATCTTCTTCGGCAGGCGGTTCAGGAAGAACGAGGCGCGCGCGAAACGATCGGAAGCGCGGCTGGTGCCTGGCAGAAAGGCATAGCCGCCGACATCCTCCCAATATTCGTTGATTGCAAGCTGCTTGTCGTAGGTCGGCGAGTTCGTCATCACCGTGTACTGCTTGCCGTGATGAATGAGGAGCTTGCCGCCGACATACTCGAAGATCGCGGAATCGCCCGAGGCGTCGGACAGCGAGAGATGCAAGGTCGACGCCGAGCCGTTCGGGAAGGTCGGCGCGAGAAGGGTGAACGGCTCCTTGCGGAATGCCTCGACGGCTTCCGAGACCGTCGCGAAATTGTCGAGCGCATATTGCGCCCAGGCGACGTTGGAAAGAAGCGGCTTCTGGCCGTCCGCCGATCCGTAATCCGCCTCAGCGAGATAGAGCAGGTTCGCGACGAGACCCTTTTCGTTCAAGCCGTCGCCGCTGCCCGCATTGTAGCTCGCGGTGACGACACTGCCATATTTCGAGGTCCATTTCAGCGAGCGCGGTCCGGCGGCGCCGTCGCGTTCGAGCCCTGCCGGGAAAGCCCAAAGGTCGGACGCCATGTCCTCCATCCAGTCGAGCGTGCGGCCCGTAAGAACGGTCTTGTCTTCGCCGGTGAACAGGATGCGTGTGCAGGGAGACGCCGTTCCCGCCGAAGTCAGCGCGAACGCGGCGGCGAGCAGGGCAAGGGCGCGAGGTTTCATGAGACACACTCCGATTTCTGCGGAACGACGGAGCGTAGTGCCGATGACTTAATGCTCCCGCCTGTGCCGGAGCGTCGCTTTTAATAAGATTCGACGAGCTATTTGCCGAGCGCCATCAGGCTTGCATTGCCGCCCGCCGCCGCCGTGTTGGTCGAAACGGTCTTCTCACGAACCAGCATTGTGAGAGGGTAGGGCGGACCAGGCAGCACGGGCACGATTGCCCCTTCGCGCTCGGAAGCCGCGCGCGCCGCTTCTGCCCCCCTTTCATCGATGGCGAGAACCGCCGCAATATCAAACCCCCGGATCGAGGGCGCCATTGAACACCGCGAAGTAAGCGCTGCCGGTAGCTTATCGCAGAGCGCGTGAGCCGCCTTGATGTCGAGGGATGCGAAATCGTTGCCGGTGACGAGTGCGGCGCCGAACTGGTGAAGCAACTCGACAACCGTCTCGGCCACGCCAAGCACGCGCCCGCGCGGCTGGAAGAGCAGCCGGTTTTCCTCGCCGACAGGGCCGGGGAGGGTCACTTCACGCGCGAACGGCGTCGCATCGCGATAGACGCTGAACACTCTGGAGAGAAGCGCGCGGTCCGACGTGCCGAGGAGGCCGCCCGCGCCGGACCGGACCCATGTGGCGAGGGCATCGAATGCCGCAAGCTTCTCCTCGTCGCGTGCGCCTTCAAGCCGGGGCGGTGCCGCGTCCCTCGCGAGCCTGCGCAGATAAAGCGGCCCGCCCGCTTTCGGCCCGGTGCCGGACAGCCCCTCGCCGCCGAAGGGTTGCGAACCCACCACCGCGCCGATCATGTTCCGGTTCACATAGATGTTGCCCGCTTGGGCGCGCGCCGCAACGAAGCCTTGCGTCTCGTCGATGCGCGAATGGACCCCGAACGTGAGGCCGTAGCCGGTCGCATTCACCGCGTCGAGCGTCGCGGCCATGTCCTCGCGGCGGAAGCGCAACACGTGCAGCACCGGACCGAACACCTCGCGTTTCAGCTCCGCGATGCGGTCGAGGCGAATGAGCGTCGGCGCGATGAAGGTGCCCTTTGCTTCGGCGGGAACCGGCGTCTGGCAGAGCACGCGGTCGCGCTTCTTTTCGATGTAGTTCGCCAGAGCATCGCGCGCCTCCGCGTCGATCACCGGGCCGATGTCCGTTTCGATTTTCGCCGGGTCGCCCACGCGAAGCTCGGCCATGGCGCCTTGCAGCATGGCGAGAATGTCGTCGGCGATTTCGTCCTGAAGGCACAGCACGCGAAGCGCGGAGCAGCGCTGCCCGGCGGAGTCGAAGGCGGAAGCGAGCACGTCCGCCACCACCTGCTCGGGCAGTGCCGACGAGTCGACGATCATGGCGTTCTGCCCGCCCGTCTCGGCGATGAGCGGCACTGGCCCGCGCTTGGCGAGCGTGCGTTCGATGGACTTCGCCACCGATGTCGAGCCGGTGAAGACGACGCCCCTCACGCGCGCGTCCGAAACGAGCGCCGCGCCGACATCGCCAACGCCGGGCAAGAGGTGCAGCACATCCTGCGGAATGCCCGCTTCGTGGAGAATGCGCAACGTTTCGGCGGCGACGAGCGGGGTTTGCTCTGCGGGCTTGGCGAGCACGGTGTTGCCCGCCGCGAGCGCCGCCGCGATCTGGCCGGTGAAGATGGCGAGCGGGAAATTCCAGGGGCTGATGCATGCAATCGGGCCGAGCGGTGCCGCTGCGAGGTTCCTCGCGTCGGCGGCGTAGTAACGGCAGAAATCGGCTGCCTCGCGTATTTCCGGGACGGCGTTGGGCATGGTGCGGCCCGCCTCGCGAACGATGAGCGCGCCGAGCCGGAGGCGAGCGTTTTCGATCAGGTCGGCGGCGCGCTCCAGCATGGAAGCGCGGTCTGCTGCGGGCGTCGCGGCCCAGCGTGGGGCCGCATCGGCGGCTTGCGCGAGTGCGGCCTCGATGTCGGCGGCGGTCGCGTCGGCGGCATGACCCACGATGTCGGCGGGGTCGGCCGGATTGACGATGGCGCGCGGCGGGCCCGCGTCTTTCGCCGCGTCGGCCGAAATGGGGGCGGCGCGGAATGTCGTGGGCGCGGCGCGGAGCGTCATGGCCCGGCTTGCCTCGATAGCGCGCGCGAAGGCTTCCCGCTCCCCGGCGTCCGCAAGATCGAGCCCTCGTGAGTTCCGGCGTGGCGCGAACAGATCGGCGGGCGCGGCGATTTCGGGATGAGGAGCGCCGCCAAGCCGGGCGGCTTCCTCCACGGGGTCGGCAATGAGGTCGTCGACGCTCACGCGCTCGTCGACGAGTTGATGGACGAAAGAGGAGTTCGCGCCATTTTCGAGAAGCCGCCGCACGAGATAGGCGAGCAGCGTTTCATGCGTGCCGACCGGCGCGTAGATGCGGCACGGGCGATCAAGTCCCCCCGCGCCGACGACGCGGCTGTAAAGCGCCTCGCCCATCCCGTGCAGGCACTGAAATTCATAGTCGCCGACGCGGAAATCGGGCGCCGCGAGGTGGTAGATCGCCGACAGCGTATGCGCGTTGTGTGTGGCGAATTGCGGGAAGACACGTTCGCCTGCCGCAAGCAGCCGCTTGGCGCAGGCGAGATAGCTCACGTCGGTATAGGCTTTGCGCGTGAAGACCGGAAAGCCCCCCAGCCCGTCCGCCTGCGCGCGCTTGATCTCGCTATCCCAATATGCGCCCTTCACCAGCCGCACCATGATGCGGCGGCGTGAACGCTCCGCGAGGTCTATCGCCCAGTCGATCACCGGCGCGGCGCGTTTCTGGTAAGCCTGCACCACGAAGCCGAGGCCCTGCCATTCGCGAAGCGCCGGCTCGAACGCGAGCCGTTCCAGAAGATCCAGCGACGGTTCCAGCCGGTCGGTTTCCTCCGCGTCGATGTTGAAGCCGATGTGGCGCTCCGCCGCCATCGTCGCCAGACGCAGAAGGCGGGGGTAAAGTTCAGCCCCGACGCGGTCCATCTGCGCGCAGGTGTAGCGCGGATGCAGCGCCGACAGCTTCACCGATATGCCCGGCGCCGCATAAATGCTCCGCCCGCGCCGCCGCTCGCCGATGATGCGGATGGCGTGTTCGTAAGATGCGAGATAGGCGAGCGCGTCCGCGTCGGTCATCGCCGCTTCGCCCAGCATGTCGAAGGAATAGCTGAAGCCTTTCGCCTCGAAAGGCGCGGCATGATCGAGCGCTTCCTCGATCGTCTGCCCGGTGACGAACTGGCGGCCGACGAGGCGCATCGCGAGATCCAGCGCCTTGCGGATCACGGGTTCGCCGCCCTTCGCCATCGCACGCGTGAGCGCGGCGCCGAAGCCCTCCGCTTCACGCGCGGAGACGAGCCGCCCGGTGACGAGCAGCCCCCACGCCGACGCATTCACGAAGAACGACGAGCTTTTGCCCGCATGCGCTCCCCAGTCGCCCTTTGCGAGCTTGTCGCGGATGATGTGATCGCGCGTCCGGGCGTCGGGGATGCGAAGCAGCGACTCGGCAAGGCACATCAGCGCCACGCCCTCGCGGGTCGACAGCGCGAATTGCTGCATCAGCGCCTCGACGCCGAAGCCGTCCTTCTTCTCCGCGCGAAGCTCGGCAACGAGGCGGCGCGCCAGAGCGGCAACCCTCTCCGCCGTGGGGGAATCAAGCCGTGCCCGGCTGACGAGTGGCGGAACAATTTCCGGCTCCGGCAAGCGGGTGACCTTGCGGATTTCCTCACGAAGAGCGGCCCCAGACCCGGAATCGAAAACCTGGTTCATGATGTTCATGCCGACCTCCGCGCTCGCGATCTTCGCCCGCGAAGCTGCACAAGGCGCGCTGCGGCAAAGCACCGCTTCGGATATTTGATGTTTTGTCGCAGGCAACAAGACCGGCGAGGCGAGAAAGCCATTTGCTTGCACCCTGAATGACGATAATATGACTGAACAGTCAGTCACATTGAGCGTTGCCATGGCACAGGACGAACCCCCCGAAGACACGGCCTCCCCGTCAGAAGGGGACAAGTCCGCGCCGGAGCGAAAAAGGCCATCGGCCGACGCGCGCCGCGCGGCCATTCTCGCCGCCGCCTTCGAGATCTTCTCCGATAAAGGTTTCGCCGCAGCCCGCCTCGACGATGTGGCCCGCAAGGCGGGTGTGGCGAAGGGCACGCTCTACCTCTATTTCCCCGACAAGGAAGCGCTGTTCGAGCAGCTTCTGCTGAGCTTCGCCGGTCCCTTGCTTTCGCGGATCAACGCCATCGCGATGCTGCCCGATGTGCCCGCGCCGATCATTCTGGAGCGCATCCTTTTACTGTTTCAGAGCGAAATTCTCGGGACGGAACGCGAGAAGATGCTGCAACTCCTCATCTCGGAAGGCCCGCGCTTTCCGCGCATCGCCGAGTTCCATCATCGCGAGGTGGTTTCGCACGGGCTCGCGGCAATTCGCGCCGTAGCCGCGCGCGGCTTCGAGCGCGGGGAACTTGGTAGCGACGCGCTGGCAAAATGCCCCCAGCTGTTTTTCTGGCCACTGCTGGGCGTTGTCATCTGGCGGTCGCTATTCGGACGTTTCGATCCGATCGACGTCTCGACGGCGATCGACGCTCACCGCGATCTGCTCGGTCTGGTGGAGCGAAACAAACCGCTTGTCGTGAAGGAGAAGCCGGAATGAAACGCATCCTTCTCATCGTCCTTGCCGTCGTCGCGGCGGGCGCCGGTTACTGGTGGTACACGGAGAGCCATCGCGACACCGGCGAATTGCGCCTCCACGGCAATGTCGAGGTCCGGCAGGTCAACCTCGGCTTCAAGGTTGCCGGACGCATCGAAACGCTCGCGGTCGATGAGGGCGACAGGGTCCGCACCGGACAGACGCTCGCGTCGCTCGAAAAGATCTACTTCCGCGAAACGCTGGCGCAGATGCGCGCCCAGGCCGATCAGGCGGCGGCGAACTACGCGAAGCTCAAGGCGGGCTACCGGGTCGAGGAAATCGCGCAGGCGCGCGCGGCGGTGGCCGAGCGCGAGGCGACGCTTGAGAATGCCACCATCACGCGCAAGCGCGCCGAGTCGCTGCTCAAGACGCCCGCAGGGTCTCAGAAAGTGTTCGACGACACGCAGGCGGCGGAGCGTCAGGCCGAGGCGCTGCTCAATTCCGCGCGCGAGGCGCTCCGGCTTCAGGAAGCGGGCTACCGCAAGGAGGACATCGTCTATGCGAAGGCGCAGCTCGACGAGCGCAACGCCGTCATCGCCACCATCGAGCGGCAGCTCGCCGACGCGGACCTGATCGCGCCCGGCGATGGCACAGTGCTTTCGCGCGTTCGCGAGGTCGGCGCGATCGTGCAGGCGGGCGAGACCGTCTTCGTGGTGAGCCTGACCAATCCCGTCTGGGTTCGCACCTATGTAACCGAGCCGGACCTCGGCCGCATCAGGCCGGGCATGCCGGTCACGGTTCACACCGACACGCCGGGTGGAAAGGTCTATCGGGGAAAGATCGGCTTCATATCGACGGCGGCCGAGTTCACGCCGAAAACGGTCCAGACCGACGAGCTTCGCACTTCGCTCGTCTATCGTCTGCGCGTCGTGGTTGACGGCAACGATGAAGAACTGCGCCAGGGCATGCCGGTCACGGTGGAGCTTGCGCCCGCCTCCGAGGCGACGCCTCTTGCGAGCACCACGCCATGACGACCGGGCGCGTCATCACTGAAGCGGAAGGGCCTGATATCCCGCCGATGGCGATTGCGCGCGACCTCGTCAAACGCTTCATGCCCGACGGACCGCCCGCGCTCGACACACTTTCATTCGCCATCAAGCCCGGGCAGGTGACGGGCGTCGCCGGGCCGGATGGCGCGGGCAAGACCACACTGATGCGGCTCATGGCAGGGCTTTTGACGCCCACGTCGGGCTCGCTCACAGTTTGCGGGTTCGACACGATCCGCGACTCGATCGCGCTGCACCAGTCCATCGGCTACATGCCGCAGCGCTTCGGCCTCTATGAAGATCTGACAGTCCTCGAAAATCTCACGCTTTATGCAGACCTTCGCGGCGTGGTCGGCATGGAGCGCGAGGACACGTTCAAGCGCCTTCTCGCCTTCACCGATCTTGCGCGCTTTACCGACCGGCTCGCGGGCGCGCTTTCGGGCGGCATGAAGCAGAAGCTCGGGCTTGCCTGCGCCATGCTGAAGGCGCCGCGCATCCTGCTTCTCGACGAGCCGGGCGTGGGCGTCGACCCGATTTCGCGGCGCGAGCTTTGGCAGATGGTTCACGAACTGACGGGCGAGGGCGTCGCGGTCGTCTGGACGACGGCCTATCTCGACGAGGCGGAGAACTGCGCAGAGGTCATCGTGCTGAACGAGGGCAAGCTGCTCTATCAGGGCGAGCCGAAGGCGATGACCGCGCGCATCGGCGACCGCGTGTTCCTGCTCGAAGGGGCGGGCGCGGAGCGGCGCGTCGTGCTCGAACGCGCGCTGGCGCGGCCCGACATCATCGACGGCGTGTTACAGGGCGCCGCCGTGCGCCTTGTTACCAAGGAAGGCGCGCCGCCGCCTGAGCCCGAGGAGATCGAGACGGCGGCGCCGATCACCATCGCGCCCGCGAAACCGCGCTTCGAGGATGCGTTCGTCGTCATGCTCGGCGGCCAGCCGAAACGCACGCGCGACATGAAGTCCGCCGGACGGATCGGCCACCGCGAGGGGCCTGCCGTCGAAGCGCTGGACCTGACACGCAAGTTTGGCAGCTTCACCGCCGCGGACAACATTTCCTTCTCTATCCGGCGCGGCGAGATTTTCGGGCTGCTCGGTCCCAATGGGGCGGGCAAGTCCACCACCTTCAAGATGATGTGCGGGCTTCTGCGCCCAACGTCCGGCACCGCCCGCGTCGATGGCTATGACCTCTACCGCGCCCCGGCGGCTGCGCGCTCCCGCCTCGGCTACATGGCGCAGAAATTCTCGCTCTATGGCGATCTGACCGTGCGACAGAACCTCGACTTCTTCGGCGGCGCCTACGGGCTTACGGGACAGGGAAAGCGAGAGGCCATCGAGCGCGCGATCGCCGCGTTCGACCTCGGCCCGCATCTTGCCGCCAATGCGGGACAACTGCCGCTCGGCTTCAAGCAGCGCCTCGCGCTCGCGGCGGCGATCCTGCACAACCCGCCTGTTCTCTTCCTCGACGAGCCTACCTCCGGCGTGGACCCGATCACGCGCCGCGAGTTCTGGGGCACGATCAACGCCATGGTTTCGGGCGGCGTGACCGTGATGGTGACGACGCATTTCATGGACGAGGCCGAATATTGCGACCGCGTGGCGCTGATCTATCGCGGCCGCTGCATCGCGCTAGACACGCCGGACGCGTTGCAGGCGCGGGTCAGGACGGCCGAGCTTCCCAACCCGACGCTTGAGGACGCGTTCATCGCGCTCGTCGAAGAGCAGGATAGGCAGCGCCAGCGGGCGGAAGGCACGAATTCGCGCCTCGGGACGGCGGCATGACAACGCTCGAACACAGACCCGGCGAAGTGGCCCCCGTGGTCGCACCGAAGCAAGCGGATGCCGCGCTCCGCGATCGCAGCGGCCGCTTCCGGCGCATGAAGGCGCTGATCCGCAAGGAGACGCTGCAAATCGTGCGCGATCCGAGCAGCCTCGTGATCGCCGTGGTTCTGCCGATCCTCCTCCTGTTCCTGTTCGGCTTCGGCGTATCCTTCGACGTGACGAAGATGCGCATCGGCCTTGTCATCGAGGAGCCGACCCCGGAGACGGCGCGGTTCGAGGCTTCGCTCACCAACACGCCATGGTTTCGGGTGAAGGTCGCGCATGACCGGCGCGAATTTCTCGACGATCTCACCGCCTCGCGCCTCGAAGGCGTGATCGTGCTTTCGGGCGACTTTTCGGAGCGGATCGGCCGGGGCGACTCCGCCGCGGTTCAGATCATCACCGATGGCACGGACCCGAATACCGCCTCGCTCGTCAACGGTTACGCGCAGGGCGCCTGGCAAAGCTGGCTGGCACAGTTGGCGGTATCAGGCGGCACGGAAGGCGCCGCGCCCATCTCCACCGACCCGCGTTTCTGGTTCAACCCCGAGCTTGAGAGCCGCCGTTTCCTCGTGCCCGGCTCCATCGCGCTGATCCTCATGATGATCGGGTCGCTTCTGACAGCGCTTGTGGTTGCGCGCGAATGGGAGCGCGGCACCATCGAGGCGCTGCTGGCCACGCCCGCGAGCGTGACGGAATTTCTCGTGGGCAAGGTGGTGCCGAACTTCGTGCTTGGGCTCTGCGCGATGACGGTCTCGGTGCTGTTCGCCATCTTCGTGTTCGACGTGCCGATGCGCGGTTCCGTGCTGGCGCTGCTTGGAGCTTCCACCGCCTTCCTGCTCGTGGCGCTCAGTTCCGGGCTTCTCATATCCTCGCTAGCGCGGTCGCAGTTCCTCGCGAGCCAGATCGCCATGATCACGGCTTTCCTTCCTGCGCTCTTCTTCTCGGGCTTCATCTTCGAGATTTCGAGCATGCCGGGGCCATTGCGGGCCTTTTCGGCGATCATCCCCGCCAAATACTATGTGCGGAGTCTTCAGACGATCTTCCTGGCGGGCGATGTGGCCGCGGTCCTCGTGCCTTCGATCCTGATCCTTGCATTCATGAGCCTCGTCCTGATGCTGCTCACGGCGCGATACTCGAAAATGAGGCTCGACTGACATGCTTCCTCCGAGACTGTTCGCGCTCATCGTCAAGGAACTGCTCGCCGCTTTCCGCGATCCCAAGGCACGCATCGCGTTCATCATACCGCCGCTGATGCAGGTGTTTCTCTATGCCTACGCGGCGACGCTGGAGGTCAAGCATGCCTCCATCGCGGTTCTCAACGAAGACTGGGGCGAAACCTCGCGTCAGCTTGTGAACCGCTTCGAGCGTTCGTCCGCTTTCGCGCCGATCCTGTGGCTCAAGAGCGATCGCGAAATCGTGCCCGTCATCGACAGCCAGCGCGTCGTCGCCGTCGTCCGCATCGGGCAGGATTTTTCGCGGCAGGTGGCTGCGCGCGAACCGGCGACCGTGCAGGTGATCCTCGACGGGCGGAAATCGAATACCGCGCAGATCCTGAACGGCTATATCGGCACCATCGTGAGCCAGTTCGCCATCGATCAGGCGATGGGCGGAACCGCCCCGCCGGATATCAGCACCGTTGTCGAGCGTTCCTGGTACAATCCGAACCGCGACTATGCCACAACCATGGTGCCGAGCCTCGTTGCGACGCTCACAATGACGACCGTGCTCATGATCATGGTGATGTCGGTGGCGCGCGAGCGCGAACTCGGCACTTTCGAGCAGCTTCTCGTGTCGCCGCTTCAGCCGCATGAAATCCTCATCGGCAAGGCGGTGCCGGGGCTCATCGTCGGCTTCGTGCTCGCAACCGCGATCATGCTCATCGTGACGCAGTTCTTCCATATCCCCATGCTGGGCTCGCCGCTGGTGCTCTATGCGGGGCTGCTGGTCTTTCTGCTCGCCATCATCGGCGTAGGCCTTTTCATTTCCTCGCTCGTGTCGACGCAGCAGCAGGCGATGCTGGGCGCGATGGTCTACATGATGCCCGCGATGATGCTGTCGGGCTTCACGAGCCCCGTACAGAACATGCCGGATTGGCTCCAGCCCGTCGCGCTCATGAACCCGCTCACGCATTTTCTGGTGATCGTGCGCGGCGTTTTCCTGCGCGACATGCCGATGGCGCTTGTGGCCGAACGGATCTGGCCGATGCTGTTCATCGCGGTCTTCACCTTGACGGCGGCGGGGTGGCTGTTCCGGCGGAAAATTTCGTAGACCGGTCCCGCGCGCCGAACGTGGTTTTCGCCAGACCCGCATCCATGTTGTGAACCTCAGACGCGAACGAGATCTACGCGCTTGCGGAGGCGGCGGCCGAACAGGGCCTTTTTGATGCCCAGGAGATTTATCTGGAAAATGAGGTGCCCGGCGCGCCTTTTTCCAGACCTTAGCCCTTTCCGAACGGCGTCGCGCAGCACGCGCGCGGGCGAGCGGCGCGGCTTTGGCGCCTTCGGCGGCCTTGGGGCGCGTCCCATCTCGCTTTCTCCTTCCTGGACAGCGGGGAGCGGAAACAGATGGAATATCGCGAGGTCGGCGGCCGGTGGGTCGAAAGCCTGACGGTCGTAAGCGGCGATCATCACCGGCATGCGGGCCAGGAGAGATTTCGCTCCGCGCTGCGTCACGATGTAAGCGGCGGCTCCCGGCCATCCATCCGACGGCAGAAAGACAAGGTCGCGGTCCGCGAATGCAGAAACCCGGATAAAGGGGATTTTCGCGCGGGGCATCGCGATTTCCAGTTTCAGCACGTCGACCTGCGGGGGAAGATTCCGCGCGGCGTTGAGGATGGCCGCGAAATCGGGCGAAAGGCGCACATCGTCCTCAAGAATGCAGGCGAGGGGCAGGTTTCGCGCGACGACGGTTTCGAGGAGCGCGCGGTGGCTCAGAAAACAGCCAATCTCGCCCGGAGTGCGCCGGGGCCGTCCTTCCCAGAGGCGCGGCGGTGCGACAGCCTCAAGCTCTTCCACGCTCAGCAACTTGCCGGCCACGCCGGGAAAGCGCTCAAACGCAAGGCCGAGCGCATCGAGCTGCTCTTTCATCGCGGCGAGGCGATGGGGCGCGCTGTCGAGGTTAAGCAGGAAAATCGCCACACTCGAAAACTGCGGGAGCACGCGAGCAGCGTTGTGCTTTCCAAGTCGAGTTTCACGCAATAAAACGGCGTGATCCGATTTTTCCAAAGTCCGTTGCAATCGACACCCTATCGAAATTGTCTCTGTTGCCTGAAACGAAGACTTCATGGGGGGATTGTTGGATGCGGAGATTTTGGGAAGCTTGCGGGGGCCCCGATGAGGCCGATCAGGAGCGTCTTAAGTGTGCATAATCGATTTCCTGCATCCGGCTCGCATCTACACGGGCGAGACGCTGAGAACGGGTGCCATGGGGGGGACCGAAAGCTCGGTTGTCCATCTGGCGGAAGCTCTGGCGCAGCGCGGGCATGATGTGCGTGTTTTCAACGGCGTCGCGGAGCCGAGGCACGCCTTCGGCGTCGAATATCTGCCGATGGAGGCCGCTGGCGCGCAAACCCGGGGGGACATCGGTATTTCCGTTGCAGCGCCCAAGGCTTTCTCGACTGCGTCGTTCCGCGTGCCCATCCTCTGGCTGCACAATCCGCTGAAGGGCTTCCGACAGCTCCGCCAGGGTTCGGTGCTGCCGATGTTGAAGTCGCGCCCCCATATCGTCCTTCTGGGCGAATATCACGCCCGCCACGTCCCGCGCTGGCTCCCATCCAGCGGTCGAAGCATCATTCATCATGGTATCGCGGGCGCTTTTCACCGTGAGCAAAGTGCTGCCGTGGCGCCGCAGCCCCGTGCCATATTCACCTCGCAGCCTTATCGCGGTCTCGACTGGCTTCTCGGTCTGTGGCCGGACGTGCGCGCCAGGGTGCCCGACGCCAGGTTCGACGTGTTTGCGCCGAAGGCGCACCAGGCCAACGCGAATGCCGCCAAGGCCGCGCCGGATGGAGTCCTGTTTCGCGGAAGCATCGCGCGCGATGCGCTTGTGCGGGAGTTGGAGAACGCGAGAATTCAGTTCATCCCTGGGCACAGGGATGAGACCTATTGCCTTGCCGCTGCGGAGGCGATTGCATCGGGGGTGCCCGTGGTGACGCTCGGGGCCGGATCGCTCAGCGAGCGTGTCCGCGACGGCGAGACCGGCTTCATCGTGAAGGACAGGGACGAGTTCATTGCGCGCAGCGCCGCGCTTCTCTCCGACGATGCGCTGTGGGCAAGGATGCACCGCGCATGCCTGGCGGACAGCGCCGTCGCGACATGGGATGCGCGCGCAATCGAATGGGAAGCGCTGTTCGAGCGGCTCTCCACACGACGCCCGTGAAAATGCCCGACCCGGCCCCGCGGAGAGCGTTTCACTCGTCGGGAACTGGCAAGATCCCGACCGGAACTTGTCTCTAAGCCGCTCTCGCGTCGCGAAGGTCTGCGCGTGAGGCAGGCTCTCCGCCAAGGCTGTTATCGTCTTCGGGCGCGGGTAGCAGAAGCGGCTTCTCCGGTCCGTTGAGCCCGCGTTGTTTGAAGATCCGCACGGTATGCAGGCGGCGCGGCCCGGCTTCGACGATCTCGAACGTCACCCCCGAGGGATGGTGAATGAGCTGCCCGCGTTTCGGGAAGCTTCCAACCATTGCGAGGATCAGGCCGCCAAGCGTATCCACGTCGTCGGTCACGCCCGGCGTGGCGAGCGACAGGCCGAGCACCTGCTCGACATCCTCGATCGGGGCACGGGCGCTGGCGATGAAGGTTTCATCCTTGATCGCGATCGAGAATTGCTGCGCATCGTCGTGCTCGTCGGCGATGTCGCCCACGATGGAATCCACGAGATCCTGCAAGGTTACGAGGCCATCGGTGCCGCCGAACTCGTCCACCACGATGGCGAGATGCGTGGTCTTCGCCTTCATCTTCGCGAGCAGAGCCAGCGCCGACATGGAAGCAGGCACGAACAGCACCTCGCGGACCAGTTTTGAATCCGCGATGGTCGTCTTCAGCACGTCCTGGCTCAGGTCGACCTGGCCCTGTTTCGCGCCGTGCTTCATCACCCACACCATCGCGTCCTTGATGTGGACCATGCCGATGGCGTCGTCGAGGCTCTCGCGGTAGACGGGGATGCGCGCATGGCCCTCCTGCGCGAAAAGCGCGAGCAGGTCTCCGACCGTTTGCTGTTCCTCCGCCGCCACCACGTCCGCGCGCGGGAGCATGATTTCGGAAACCTTCGATTCGCCGAAGCCCAGAACGTTGAGGAGCATCATGCGCTCCTGCTGCGACATCGATTTGTCGTCTTCGGCGACGCTTTCGGCGATGGCGCTTTCAAGCGTCTCGCGCAACGTCTCGTTGCTGGCGAAGCCGAGATTGGCCGCCATCCGCTGCAACCAACCAGCGGAAGGTTTCGATTTCCCCGTTTCGAGCAATATTTGTGGAGGCATGGCTTTGCGGTGAGTGGGCCCTGTTGAAGAGGTCAGAGTGTCTGAGCGGACGTGTTCGTATCGTCCCGATAAGGGTCGGGAATGCCGAAACGGCCAAGGATGACGCGCTCGGCGGCTTCCATTGCGTCGGCATCGGCGTCACCCTCGTGATCGAACCCGACCAGATGAAGAACGCCGTGGGCTACGAGATGAGCGGAATGCTGAAGAGGCGTTTTCGCCTGTGCTTGCGCCTCGCCCGCGACGGCGTCGTAGGACAGGGCGACATCGCCAAGGAACGCGGGCTCGTCGTCAAGAACGGCGGCGCGCGCGGCTTCGGGCGATGGGAACGAAAGCACGTTGGTGTCGGAGTCCTTGCCCCGGAACACCCTGTTGAGAGAACGAACCTGCTCGCCGGACATGAGGGCGATGCTCACGCATGCATTCTCCGGCGTCAGGCCGGCCTCGCGCAGCGTCTCGGCCACGAGCTTGGGGATGAGGTCTTCCAACCCATCAACGGATACCCAGCGATCGTCTTCGATCGAGATATCCGTGCCTATTCGGTAAGGTTCGGCTGCCGCACCCGGATCGGGGTCCGGGGAGGTATTCGAGTCGGAAACTGTCAATGGCGGTGTCATGGCCTTCTTAATTTAGCGCTTTGTTTCGTAAGCTTCAATAATTCTCCCGACCAGCGGGTGGCGAATCACGTCTGCACGCGTGAAAGCCACGTGCGCAATTCCTTCCACGCCATCGAGCACGCCGAGCGCATCGGCAAGCCCCGAATGCTGGCCGGGAGGCAAATCGATCTGCGAAGGGTCGCCGGTAATGATCATGCGGCTGCCCTCGCCGAGACGGGTGAGGAACATCTTCATCTGCATGACGGTGCAGTTCTGCGCCTCGTCGAGGATGACGATGGAATGCGCGAGGGTGCGGCCGCGCATGAAGGCGAGCGGCGCGATTTCGATCATCTTCGTCTCAAGCCCGCGTTCCACTTTCTCCGGCGGAAGCACGTCATAAAGGGCGTCGTAGAGCGGGCGAAGATACGGGTCGACCTTTTCTTTCATGTCGCCGGGCAGGAAACCGAGGCGTTCCCCTGCTTCCACGGCCGGACGCGAAAGCACCAGCCGGTCGACCTCGCCGCGTTCGAGGCAACCCGCCGCGTAGGCGACCGCGAGGTACGTCTTGCCGGTGCCCGCCGGGCCCGTGCCGAACACCAATTCGCGGGATTGAAGAGCCTTGATATAGTTCGACTGCGCGGGCGTACGCGCGACGATGGTGCGCTTGCGTGTCTTGAGTTCGCCGACGTTCGGCACGGGTTGCGGCACCGCAAGCCCGGCGCCCGAACCCGGGGCACCTGTTAGGTGGCGGATCGCGCCTTCGACATCGCCCTGCGTCAGGGTTCCATCGCCCTTGGCGCGGCCATATAACGTTTCCAGCACCGTCTTGCCGTGAAGGCACGTTTCCTTGTCGCCATCGAGCACGACCACATTGCCGTGCACCACCGCGCGAAGGCCGAGCCTGTTTTCGATGAGGGCGAGATTCGCGTCGAACTCGCCCAACACATCGGCAAGCTTTCGGTTATCGTCGAACGTGATTTCAATCCGGTAAAGGGATTGGGACGATTGCGACGGTTTCGAGCCGGCGCGCCATGCCTGACGCGAGCTTGCGGTCATCGATCGCCGTGGCGGTATGTCGACACCGGGCAAAAAATATTTCTCCGCATTTCGCCTGCCGAGCGCTCTCTGGAGTATTGTCTCTTCATGTAGCGTCTTCGTCCAGATTTTTTATGACAGCACGAAGACTATTTTGGCTTGCGGCCATGATTTCCACATCGGTGATGCGTCCGATCAGCGCCGTATCGCCCTCCGCATACACCGGTTGAAGATAAGGAGAGCGGCCTACGACCTGTCCGTCATTGCGCCCGCGCGATTCCCATAGAACCGCAAGCGTTCGCCCCACCATGGCGGAATTGAAGGCGGTCTGCTGCGCGAAAAGAAGCGCCTGCAGGCTGGCGAGACGCTGCGACTTCATATCTTCGGGGACGTGTCCGGGGCGGTCGGCGGCGGGCGTGCCGGGGCGCGCGCTGTATTTGAAGGAGTAAGCCTGCGCAAAGTGGACGCGTTCCACGATGCGCATGGTGTCCTCGAAATCGGCGTCCGTCTCGCCGGGAAAGCCGACGATGATGTCGGTCGACAGGGCGAGATCGGGGCGCGCATCGCGCAAGCGATCCACGAGGCGGAGATAATCCTCCATGCGGTGCTTGCGGTTCATCGCCTTGAGAATGCGATCCGAGCCGGACTGGAAAGGCAGATGCAGATAGGGCATCAGCTTCGGCAGGTCGCGATGCGCGGCGATGAGCGCGTCGCTCATGTCGTTCGGGTGGCTCGTCGTGAAACGAAGGCGCGCGATCCCGTCGACTTCGGAGAGCGCCCGAAGCAGGTCCGCCAGCGTCCAGGTCTTCCCGGATGGCCCTTGACCGGCCCACGCATTGACATTCTGCCCGATGAGCGTGATTTCGCGCACGCCGCGCTCGGCGAGGCGCTTCGCTTCTTCGATGATCTGTGCGACAGGCCGCGAATATTCCGCGCCGCGCGTATACGGCACCACGCAGAACGTGCAAAACTTGTCGCAGCCTTCCTGCACGGTGAGGAACGCGGCAGGTGCGGCGCGAAGCTTTGGCGCGGGCAGGCTCGCGAATTTTTCGGCAGCGGGAAATTCGGTCTCGATGACGGGACCGCGGTTGCCGGCGCGTCGCTCGATCAGTTCGGGTAGGCGATGATAACTTTGCGGGCCGACGATGATGTCGACTGCCGCCCGTCGGGCTATTTCCTCGCCCTCGGCCTGCGCGACGCAGCCGGCAACCGCGATCATCATGTCACCGCCCTGCTCGCGCCGCGTTTCGCGAAGCACGCGCATGCGGCCAAGCTCTGAAAACACCTTCTCGGCGGCCTTTTCGCGGATATGGCAGGTGTTCAGAATGACGAGATCCGCGTTTTCGGGCGAGCCCGTCTCGGCGAAACCGGCCGCCCCCAGCGTGTCGGCCATCCGCTCGCTGTCATAGACGTTCATCTGACAGCCGAACGTCTTTATGAACACGCGCTTTTCGGGCGCCTCGGCTATGGGCCGCGTGTCTTTCTCAGTCTTGGGGGCGCAAGCGTCGTGCATTCTCATGCCGCGCGCGGACGCGCCGTCACCTGCTCGACATAAGACTGACGGACCTGCGCTTCCGAGAACGCGGCAAGCGCTTTCCGGTCGCGCAGCGACGCCAGACGCACCGGCTCCCCTAGGCGAACGGTCACATCGATCGGACCGCTCTTCAGCACGTTCCAGGCATGGCTCATCATGTCCATGTCGCCATACCAGGCGATGAGCGGGCGCTCATGGCGAAGGATCGGCAGGCCGTGAAGATGCGTGTAGGCAATGGAAACGGTCTGAACCACAGCGTCCGGGCCGTTGTCGTTGGCGGCATTCGGCGCAAGCGAGGCGGCGGAGAAAAGCGAGCTTCTGAACGGCAGGATGCGGTTGCCGTCGCTGCTGGTGCCTTCCGCGAACAGCACGATGGTGTCGCCCTTGGCAAGACGCTCGGCGATTTCGCCCGCCTTGTCCTTGACCAGCGTGCGCCGCGTACGGTCCACGAACACCGTGCGTTGCAGCTTGGCGAGGAGGCTGACGAACGGCCAGACGCCCACCTCGGCCTTGGCCACGAAACTCAAGGGTGCGACGGTCGACAAGGCCGGAATGTCGAGCCACGAAATATGGTTCGAGACGAGCAGCACGGGGCGATCGGCGGCGAGCTTGCCTTCCACATGCACCCGGATGCCCAAAATGCGGCAGACGAGCTTGTGATACCCGTTCGGCAGCGTCTTGGCCTGCTTGAGGCCGAGCTTCAGGAACACCCATTGCACGAGCATCAGCGGCAGCGTCACCGCGAGGAAGGCGGCAAGGAGCACCGACGCCCGAATTGAGCCGAGCAGCCGCATCATGAAACCGTGAAAAACGAGAGTATCCATGCCGCCTTCATATCCGAGCGCGTTCAATGATCGCTTCATTACGGACTGCTTATCTCCGGGTCAACGGCCGAACGCGCTATATCCAGCCTCATGACGAGAGCCGTTTCGGACGCAGAGCTTTCGTGCCGGTAATAATTATCTCGCCGCGCGACGACGCGGAAACCGAGTTTTTCATAAAGGCCGCGCGCTTCGCGATTAGTTTCCGCCACTTCCAGATAAATGCAAGCAGTGAATCGCTCGCGGCAAAGTTCGAACGCGGCCCGCATCAGCCGCGTTGCATGACCGCGACCGCGTGCCTCCGGTGCCACGGCGATGGCCAGCACCTCCGCTTCGTCAGCGGCGAACTGGAACAACGCAAAGCCGCAGATGCGGCGGTGATTCGTCGCTTTGAGAAGGGCGCGATTTGCGTCGACCGCCGCGGCGGCAAAGTCGGACTCCGGCCAGCCGGGCGGCAGGGCTCCCGCGTGCAGCGCCGCGATGGCGGCCGCGTCCGCTGCTGAGGCAAGGTCGATCGGGACGTCGGCGCCGTTACTCATCTTTGCGGGCGATGAGATTGCGCGTCTGCGGCTTGGCGTCGGGCGGACGAACATAAAAAGGTGTCGGCAGATCGTGCGCCGGGTTCAGGGTCGAGGCAAGCTCCACCAGCGAAAGCGCGTCCGGGAAAAGATCCGGGTCCGCCAAGGGGAGGGCGACAAACCCGCCATCGATCAGCGCGGTAGCGGCAGGCCCCGCTAGGACCTCGGCTTTGCCGTCGAAGAAAGCGGCGCATTCGGCATGAGGCAGGGTCACGATTTCCGTGACGGCCTCACAACCGGGTTTCAAAATCTGGCAAAAGACCGCATTCACGCCAGCAGGCGCAGCCAGACCGTACGGGCCCTTCGCATGTCCGGCTTTCTCGAACGCTGCCGCCATGATCGAGAAGCTCGTGGCGCCCACCACGGGGACTTTCGCGGCGAGCCCAAAAGCCCGCGCCGCCGCAACGCCGGTCCTGATGCCGGAGAAGCCGCCGGGGCCGACGGACACCGCGATTCGGTCGAGGCCGGCAAAAGCCAGCCCGGCTTCGGCCATGAGCGATCCGATGAGCGGGATGAGTTGCTCGGCTTGACCTCGCACGCTTTCAAGTCTCTTGACGCGTACCGCCTCACCTTGACGCGCAGTTGTAACTGCGACCGAGGTGCGGCCCATGCTTGTTTCAATTGCTAAAACTCTCACGACTGAAGGACACAATCTTGTTTCTGGCGGGGAAGGGCTTAAGGAGGAAGGGCAGAATACACTATAAGGTTGCAGAAATCTCATCGAAGGCAAAGCGAGGTAAACGCGAGCGTAGCGCTGCCGGATCGCCGTAGCCGAGATTGCAAAGAAAGTTCGACTTGATCGCCGTCCCGCCGAAGAACTCGCGATCGACGGCGGTCTGATCGAAGCCCGACATCGGGCCGGTATCGAGGCCGAGGGCGCGCGCGGCGATGATGAAATAGGCGCCCTGAAGCGTGCCGTTGCGAAGCGCTGTCGCTTCGAGCATGGCGGCGTCGTTGCCCTCGAACCAGGCCTTCGCGTTCTCGTGCGGAAAAAGTCTCGGAAGGTGTTCGTAGAACTTCAGGTCGTAACCGATGATCGCGCAGACGGGTGCGGCGAGCGTCTTCGCGCGGTTACCCTCGGAGAGAAGCGGGATGAGGCGGAGCTTGGCTTCGGGGGACTTCACGAAGACGAATCGCGCGGGCGATTGATTGGCGCTCGTCGGCCCAAGGACGGTCAGATCGACGATCCGCCGCAGAATGTCATCAGCGACGGGTCTGTCCTGCCATTTTGTATGCGTACGGGCCTTCAGAAAAATCTGATCAAGGCATTCCGCAGCGATAGGGCGCCCCATGCATTCCCTCTTATTGTGTGCTTGGATCCAAGGCAACACAACATATAGAGGATCGCGAATCGAAGTACTAGACGGGCTGGACCTCTTGAACTTCGGGGACGAAGTGTTTCAACAGGTTTTCTATGCCGTGCCGCAGCGTTGCCGTCGCGGACGGGCAGCCGGAACACGCGCCCTGCATCTTGAGGTAGACGATACCGTCGCGGAACCCCTTGAAGGTAATGTCGCCTCCATCGTTCGCCACGGCGGGGCGCACGCGTGTTTCGATCAACTCCTTGATCGTCGAGACGACTTCCTCGTCGGCGGCATCGAAATCCTCGTCTTCCGCCACGCGCCTCTCGTCAGAGAGCACCGCCTGGCCCGACATGAAATGTTCCATGATGGCACCGAGGACCGGCGGCTTGAGACTATCCCAGTCGCCGCGATCCTTTGTCACAGAAACGAAATCCGAGCCGAGGAACACGGCGGTGACGCCTTCGATATCGAACAGCCGCGCCGCCAGTGGCGAAACCCCTTCCGCGTCGTCGCTCGTGAGAAATTCGCGCGTACCCTCTTCGAGCACCGTGCGGCCCGGCAGAAATTTGAGTGTCGCCGGATTTGGCGTCATCTCTGTCTGAATGAACATGTCTTTCCTCTTTTGCGCCCGTCCCCCGGCGCCTTCAACCATGAGCCAGATTAGGCAGGGTTGCGCCCGCCTTTCAAGAGAAAATCCGACTGCTCAAGTCGGAAACCCGGCTTCGCCTCAGGCGAGACCGTTCACTTCTTCGAGGGTGAGATGGCCGGGCACGATGGTGATGGGAATCGGAAAGGTGCCTGCCTTCGCGCCGGCGAGCGACGACACGAGCGGCCCCGGTCCGTTTGGGTCCGTCGAGGCGCCGAGCACGAGAATGCCGATCTCGCGATCCTCGTCTATGAGCTTCACGATTTCATCCGCGAGATGACCTTCGCGAATGATGTCCTCAGGCAAGATTTCCTCGAAGCCCCAGGTTTTCAGTTTCCGCGCGCGCAGCCGGAAAACGGCACGTGCCTTGTGATATTGCTCCTCGCGAAACGTCTCTTCGACGCCGAGCCAATGCGTCATTTCCATCGGTTCGATCACGAACAGGAGCGAAAGGCCGCCGCCCGTGCGATGCACCCGGCGCGCGGCGTAATAAAGCGCTGTCTCACCCTCCGGCGACTCGTCCACGACGACGAGGAATTTTCGCTTGTGACCGCCGGTGAAAAGATCGCGTGGCTCACGGTTCGCCATGTTTGCGTCCTCTGCTGGAACGGCGTCGCCCTTGCATGTTCCAACTTGCGGAAATCGGTTCTCGTTTCCGGGCTTTTTCGCGTCGCCCGGAGCAAAGCTTATCACGGACCGCTCTCAGGCAAACCGTGATTCGCCGTGTCCCCGACCGGGGCGTCGATGCGACGACGAGCGATTTTTATCGTGGCGCCCTCGAAACGAAGCCGACGATGTTGCGCACGTGGCGCAGCGTTTCGGAGGCGATGGCGTCCGCTCGCTCCGAGCCGTCCGCCAGCACCGCGTCGATATAGGCGGCGTCAGCCGAAATGCGCTTCATCTCGTCGCCGATGGGACCGAGTTTCGCCACGGCAAGGTCGGCAAGCGCGTTCTTGAACACCGAAAATTGCGAACCGCCGAACTCACCGAGGATGTTTTCCACGCTGTCGCCCGACAGCGCGGAATAGATGCCGACGAGGTTCTCCGCTTCGGGACGTCCCTCGAAGCCTTTCGGATCGGTCGGCAGGGGCTCGGGATCGGTCTTCGCCTTGCGGATCTTCTTCGCGATGGTGTCGGCGTCGTCGGCCACGTTGATCCGCGACAGGTCGGACGGGTCCGACTTCGACATCTTTTTCGTGCCGTCGCGCAGCGACATGACGCGCGTTGCGGGGCCGGAGATGATCGGCTCCGGCTGCGGGAAGAAGCCGTCGCTGAAGCCTTCGGCCGCGATCGTCTCCGCGAAATCGTTGTTGAACTTCTGCGCGATGTCGCGGGAAAGCTCCAGATGCTGCTTCTGGTCCTCGCCGACGGGCACGTGCGTCGCGCGATAGGCGAGAATGTCCGCCGCCATCAGCACGGGATATACGTAAAGCCCGACGCTCGCATTTTCGCGATCCTTGCCCGCCTTGTCCTTGAATTGCGTCATGCGGTTCAGCCAGCCGATGCGCGCCACGCAGTTCAGAACCCAGGCGAGTTCCGCATGCGCGCTCACCTGCGACTGATTGAAGATGATGTGCTGCTTGGGGTCCACGCCCGCCGCGATGAACGCAGCCGTCACTTCGCGGGTGGAGCGCTTCAGGTCGGCGGGATTTTGCGCGACCGTGATCGCGTGCAGATCCACGACGCAATAGATGCAGTCGGTCCGATCCTGCAACGCGACGAAATTCTTGATCGCGCCGAGATAGTTGCCGAGATGCAGGTTGCCGGTCGGTTGAACGCCGGAAAAGACAAGCTCTTTCATTGTGGTGCTGGCCTTGATGATCGAGGCGTTGTTATGAGCCGCACCGGAGGCAAAATGCAAGCCCGAGCTGTGTCGCGCCGGCGCCCTGTCGCCACGGCGAAGCGTGTTCTGCCGTCGATCGCCAGCGTGCCGCCTGTCGAGCGAAGCCGTCACCGGCTCAGCTCGACCGTGTCAGCGGATCAGGATTTCCCGAGAACGAGCTTCTCATTCGCCGCGACGGCGGATGAAATATCCTGCTTTTCTTTTTCGTTGCAATTGACGGTGTTCGCGGGTGGCATCGGAATGGTGTTAGGATCGCGCTTTGCCGCCTCTTCCTGATCGACGACTTCCACCTTGCCGACGAGAAGCTGCACCGTGAACAGGTGAAGCGTGTTGATGTACTGAAGTTGGCTCGAAGACCACTTGCCGGTCTTCTTTTCGCGCAGAAGCAAGGCATCGCGGTTTGCGATGACCAGTTCCTGAAGGTCGCATTTCTGGGCTCTGGCGCTGAGATAGGCGGCGCGGATGACTTCGCGCGCATCGGCGTCGGGGATGACGATCTTCGACGGATCGGATTTGTCGATCACGGTCACCGACTTGTCCGGCTGCATGATCTTGTTCGGCAGCGACTGCCAGGCGAGCGCCTTCAGCGTCTTGAGTGTCTTGTCGCTGATCTCGCCCTTTGCCGTCTGCGTCTGCGCGACCGCAATCGGCGTGGCAAGCAATGTGGCAGCGAAGATGATCGATCGCAAAATCATGCTGGCCCCGAATCCCCTGATTGACTGAACACCTGCGCCTTGCCACCGGCATTCGGCGCGTCAAACCCCGCTTCATGGCAACGGGAGAAACGCGGCAACACTATGGCCTCATTGCAGGCGGGTCACGCCTTGTTGGAGCCCTGCCACGGTCCGCGGCGGAGGATCGCGACGATGCCGCGGAGCGTCCGCACCTCCTGCTCCGTCGGCGCCATTCTGGCGAACATCGTGCGAATGTTGTTGACCATGGTTTCGCGCTTTTCGGGCGGGAAGAGAAAGCCGCAATGGTCGAGTTCGCCTTCGAGGTGTTCGTAGAAGCCGATGAGTTCACCGCGCTCGGCCGGGCGGCTTGCCTTGAAGCGGTGGCCGGCGCCGAGCGGTGCGTCCGGCAGCGTCCGGCCGAGCGAGTGCGGGTTCACAAGTTTGCGCCACTCATAGGCGAAGAGGAGCACAGACTGCGCGAGGTTGAGCGAGGCGAAAGCCGGATCGACCGGCGCTGTCATGATCGCGTCGGCGATGGCGACGTCCGAGTTTTCGAGCCCTGTCCGCTCCTTGCCGAAGAGAACACCGCAACGGAGGTCGGCGGCCTGCCGCTCCGCGATTTCGCTGACGGCGGTGTCGGGGGCCAGCACCGGCTTGGCGAGGAAGCGGCTTCGTGCCGTTGTGGCCACGATATAGTGCAGATCCGCCACAGCGGCGGCGAGATCTGGATAAAGCTGCGCCCCATCGACGATTTCCACCGCCAGCGCCGCCGAGGCGCGCGCCGCTTCGTTCGGCCATCCGTCGCGCGGCGCCACAAGGCGAAGCTCCCGCAGTCCGAAATTCGCCATCGCGCGGGCAGCCGCACCGATGTTTTCGCCGAGCTGCGGCTCAACAAGGATGATCGCGGGAGCGTATGACGCTGGGGCCGATGTCATGGAAGTGTTCCTGTTCGCGGGACTCCGAACAGGTTTACAGCGTTTTCAAGCGAAAAGGATACCGCCAGCGCGAAGAAACGCCATCGGCGGGAGGCTATGAGGCGTCCTCGCCGGAAGAGGCGCTAGCTACGAAGCGCGTGGGACGCGTCGGCCTTCGAGCCGAAGGGGGCGTTCAGCTGCACGATCTTCCAGTTCAGGAAGGCGGCGAAGGCAACCCAAAGCAGGTAAGGCACGAGGAGCCATGACGCCGTGGGAGAGATGTCGCGCAGGCCGATGACGAGCGCCAGGATGGAGAGCCAGAGGAAAGGAACTTCGGCCAAGGCCCAATCGGGCCGTTTGGCAGCGAAGAACAGCGGACTCCAGATCACGTAAAAGAAGATGTTGATCGCGAACAGCACCGCGACGCGTGTTTGTTCGGCGCTATCGGCAGCCGCCGTCCATGCAAAGACACCCGCCGCGCCTGCCAACGACAATATGATGGTCCACGCCGGGGCGAACGCCCAGTTCGGCGGATTCCACGACGGCTTCTTGAGGTTGCGATACCACTCGCCGGGGCGGCTCGCGATGCCGCCCAGAATGAAGACCACCAGAACGATGGCCACGGTTACGATGATCGTTAAAGTCATGTCGATCCTGCCTGTTTCCCCGTAAGCGCGCGCACCGTGTTCAGCGCCTGGGCTTCACCGCGCGAGCGGTCTTTCTTGCCGAACCGGAAGCGGCGGCGGCTGCCGCGAGAGCGGCGAGAACGAGAAGCGACGACGAGACGATAATGACGTGAGACATCTTCCGGCACCCTTCATGACTTCGGCCCAAGGCATAACATCCCGGACGATGACCTGTTCCGGCACCTTGCCGGGGCGCGTCAAAACGGTCGTCCGAAAGCCATTGAAGATATGGGGCTGTATCTGCTAAACGCCAAGGATGCGCCTGCAAAACGGGCGGTGTTGCCTGTTGCGGAAGAGGGATTCGCATGAGCCTTGACACTCTCGATCTGAAATCGCTGGTTCGTACGATCCCCGACTATCCGAAGCCCGGCATCATGTTCCGGGACATCACGACCCTCATCGGTCATGCTGACGGCTTTCGGGCAGCGATCAGGCGGATTGCCGCTCCTTTCGAGGGCGAAAAGATCGACGCGGTGGCGGGCATCGAAGCGCGCGGCTTCATCGTCGGCGGCGCCGTCGCGGACCGTCTTGGCTGCGGCTTCATACCGATCCGCAAGAAGGGCAAGCTGCCTTGGCGCGCGGTCGGGCAGGATTATCAGCTCGAATACGGCACCGACATCATCGAGATGCATGAGGATGCCGTGAAGCCGGGCGAGCGCGTTCTGATCGTCGATGACCTGATCGCCACGGGCGGCACGGCGGAAGCGGCGGTGAAGCTCATCAGGCGCGTGGGCGGTGAGGTCGCGGGAGCGGCTTTCGTTATCGATCTGCCGGAACTCGGCGGCGTTGCGAAGCTTGCGGCGCACGCCGTTCGCTCACACGCGTTGATCGCGTTCGACGGGCATTGATCGGCCTGCGTGAAGCAACGCGATTTGACGCAGTAAGCTGATCGACACCTGACATGGATAGCGCCGCGTCCCGTGGGGCAGACGGCTTTGGCCGATACCGGCGTGCGCTATTCCCCGCGCGCATCGCGGTGAAGCGCGCGCAGCCTCGCGACATCGAGAATCCGCAAGTCAGCCCCTTCGCGGCGCGCGATGCCCATATCCTGAATGCGGCTCAGCACGCGGGAAACCGCCTCGCGATGCGTGCTGATGTGCGCCGCAAAATCGGCGAGCAATGGCGCGGGAGAAATGAGCGCCTGACCGTTCTTTTCGCCCGCGAGCAGCGCGAGGCGGAGCAGTTCCGCATGAACGCGCGCCTGAACGCTCAGCGTGCTGAACTCGAAGATCCTGTCCGAAAGCGAGCGGACTTTTCTCGCGAGTTTCTTCATGATGAGAAGAGAAAACTGCGGGTGCGTCTCAACCAACCTCTGGAACTGATCCTTGGAGAGGATCGCGAGCGTGCAGTCGCTGCAAGCCTCGATGGTAACTGAACGCGGCTCGCCGTCGAGCGCCGACAACTCGCCGAACATTTCGTCCACGCCGATACTAGCGAACAGAACCGGCTTTCCCTCCGCCGCCGAGTAGAGAAGGGCGCGGAGTTTTCCCTTGGTTACGAAGTAGACGTCTCGTGAGCGTTCGTTCGCCATCACGATCTGCTTGCCAGCCGCAACGGAATGCCAGGTGCAGCTGTGCGCGACGTCGCGAATGACCGTATCGGGGAGGTCGCGCAGGATTTCGCATCGCCTGAGACTGGTCATTCTATGGGGCAAGCGACGCGCTCCTTTGCCTGAAATGGTTCGCCGAACGAGCACCCTCAGCTTTCAGAGGCATGCCCGCTTCGCTAATCGATCTTCTCCCGGCTGCGATCATGAGCATCACACCCCGCAAGCCTCAGCCCTTCTATAAGGAACGCATTCCAGCTTCTATCTTTAAAGGGAAGCCTTTCAACCTCGCGCTGAAAGAACGCGGGTGGCCACTTCTCCATTTCGGCGCCGGCTTTCGTCGTATCGCCGCTTCGCGCAAGAGTTGCGATCTGGACGATCCTAGCGAGCCGGTATCGCTTCCGAAGATGGAGGGCGCGCTCGGCATGGTCGGCTGCCGCCGCCCATTCTCCAATCAGATGATAGGCGAGTGCCGTTTCACCGAGAAAGTGGAAGGTCAGCGGGTCGCACGGACTAAGACGCATCGCTCGCTGCAAATGAGCGATCGCCATCGCCGGCGCCCCCGCCATAGTGCAACAGCTTCCAAGGCCGCAATGGGCCGCGGCGAAGCTCGGATTGAGTTCGATTGCGCGCTGGAAATAGATGCGCGCATGCTGCGGCGCATCCGTTGCCAGTTTCACGAGGGCAATGACGAAGTAGACGCGCGCATCCTGCGGATCGATAAGGCACGCCTTGCGCGCGAGGTCCTCGGTCTCTCGCAGGAGCCCCGGTTCCCTCCGATCCATCCAGATCTGCGCGAAATGGCAGGTGGCGAGCTGGATCAGCGCCTCGCTCGAACCGGGATCGCGGTCGAGGGCCGCCTTGAAGTATTCGGCCGCGATGTCCAGGTGGCTCTTGTTCAGCTTCTTGAGATGCCATGTGCCTCTGCGAACGAGTTCCCATGCGTCCAGCTGTTCCTTTTTCTTGACGCTGAGGCGGGCGAACTCCGCGCGTTCGAGTTCCACCTCAAGGGCGCTTACGGCGGCTGTCGTAAAGTCGTCCTGCGCGGCGGCGAGCGACGTGGCGTCGAAAGAGAATGTCCGTCCCCAGAGATTGTGACAGTTGCTTGCATCGATCAGATTGACCGTCACGCGAAGTTCGGTTCCGCAATGCTTGAGGCGACCTGCCACGAGATAGCGTGAACCGAGCGCCTGCCCGATTTCGCAGGGGCTCCGCTTGGCATTGTGGAACCGCAAGCTTGACCATTGGGAGAGGATGGGAAGCCAGCGTAGCCGCGACAGACCGTTGACGAGAGAGTCTGACAAGGCCTCACTGCCGGTTTCACCAGCCGCCATATACCCTTGGACCTCGAAAGGCAGAACGACGAGCGCGGGCTTCAAATCTCGGTCTTGCGTCGGCTGGATCGCCGTGCCGGGCGAAACTTCGCCCTGCGTCGGGCCGAGATTGGCGGAGAATGCAAAAACCGGCCCGAGGATGTTCTTCAGATGGCACGGCCCGAGCGGTTTGAATGCGACATTGATCTTCTCTTCCACGGCGCGGACTACGGCTTCCGAGAGCATAAGATGCCCCGGCGCGCAGATTTGCTGCAACCGCGCAGCAATGTTCACTTCGTCGCCGAAGAGGCCTGAGGAATCGACGATGACATCGCCCATGTGAAGGCCGATCCGAAAGCGGATCCGATTTTCCTCGGGCAACGGGAGATTACGCCGTGCGATGGCATGCTGCGTCTCGATCGCGGCTCGCACCGCATCGAGGGGGGTCGAAAATTCGGCCATCCAGGAGTCGCCGGCAACGCCGAACATGCGCCCCCTGTTCGAGCGGATGACATGTTCGGTTATCTCGCGATAGGTCAGGAAACGCGACAGCGTAATTTCGTCGTCTGCTCCCATGTGACGGCAATAGTCGGCCACGTCCGTAGCCATGATCGTGACGATGCGCCGTTCAAATTGCCAAGCACGCTTGTTCACCACTTTCATTTTAGGTACCGGGGCGAAGCGCTTATGCCATTTTCTTAAGAGTGACAGCCTATGTCAACATTGTGCGGCATAAAAGAAAACTTTATAAGAAGTTTAGCCATTGCCTTACATCGGGGGCGACGCACCGCCTTTAGATTGCAACTCAATTATGGTAATTGGCAACATTAGCGTCAATGCCATCGATAAGCTAACAGCATGCAAACGCAAGCGTGCGACCCTAGGTAGCGCCATCGTTCCCCCCGGCCGAAGCGGTTTGCAGTCGCTGGACGGCCGCAGTTTCGACGGCGTGTTTCAGCCTCGCTTCAAGGCAGCCATCGGCGTCGTCCTCTATGGCAACGGATTCAAGGTCGACCGATGCGGACCGAGCCGCTAGCCTGAGGTGAAAATACGCGCGCACTCCCGCGTGCCGGAACCTCATGGGCAGCAGGATTTCCGGTGGCGCTGACCATGATAGCAGCGCTTGTCCGAGTTCACAAAGCTCGATCGTTCCAGGTTTGAAATAAAGCTCGGCTGAGGAGTGAATGAGGCTCCTCAGGTTGGCAATCTGACCGATGCGGATGAAAGCAGCGAAGTCGAGCACGTCGACAAGACGGAGTTCCGAGGCGAAGCCGCCGAGCGCGGCTCCCAGAACCCGCTCCAGTGTTGCGAAGTCCACTTCCAGTTCCGGGGCGCTTTCCACAAAGAACGCACCCTCCGCTGTCATTGGACTCTGCTCCCGGAAAAAAAACGCGAGGCGAGCAGGGTCTTCGCGCGCGAGAAACGGCGGCGCTCCACCTCTTCGAGAAGGACAGTCTTGACTTCCGCCGCATCGTGGCGTTCGCCGACGCCCGCCGGAACTTCGTCGGCGACGGTAATCCAGATCCTGCGGAATTCCGACAAGGCCTCGTGGCGGTGGTGCGAAGGCAACTCCGTGCCATTTGTAGCGTCGAACAAGTCGACTGCGTCTGCCAGTTTGCGCGCGGTGGGAACATCCTGCGAGGTCGGTTCCTCGCAGATGAAAGAATAGGCAAACTGGTACATCACATCCTCTTGGTGGCAGAACTGCAAGCGCGTCGCTTATCGCACGCGATGCTTATGCCAAGCGTGAGGCGTGAGTTGCCCTCGCACGGCGTTTGCGGCGTCAAGTGCTCCGTGACACCGGATCTCCATGACGCCTTGTTCGCGAGACAGACGGGCTCGCCTCGAAGCGTCAAACCCCCGCGGGCTCAAGCGCAGCCGCCGAAGATTTTCCTATGACCGAGGCGCCCGGCAGGGCGATGGTTACGCGAAGCCCCCCCTCCGGCCGGTTCTTCAGGATGACGTCGCCGCCGTGAAAACGCACGATGCCGCGCGCGATCGCAAGGCCGAGCCCCATTCCTCCGGTGTCGGCATTTCTCGAATTTTCGAGGCGGACGAAAGGCGAGAAGACCTTTTCCATGTCGCCCTCGGGGATGCCGGGCCCATCGTCCTCGACCACGATCAAAGCTTCGTTGCCCGCGAGTTGCGTTGTGACGCGCGCATGGGTGCCATACGCCACCGCGTTCACCACGATGTTGCGAAGCGCGCGTTTCAGGGCGAAGGCGCGACAATGCAGGCTGAAGCTCGGCGTGTCGCTGCATTCGACCGGCGCGCCCATGTCCGCGAGGTCGGCGCATACCGACGAAACGAGCGCGCCGACATCGACGAGCCGCGATTCTTCCAGTTCTTCCAGTTCGCCGCCCTTGGCGTAGGCGAGCGCGGCTTCCGTCATCTGGAACATCTCGGCCAGCGTCTGGAGGATCTTACGGCGCATTTCGTCGTCTTCGATGAACTCCGCGCGAAGCCGCAAGCTCGTGATCGGCGTCCGAAGATCGTGGCTGAGCGCCGCCAGCATCTTCGTCCGGTCCTGCATGAAGGTGCAAAGCCTGTCCTGCATGTCGTTGAAGGCGCGGATCGTCTCCACAACCTCCATGGGGCCTTTTTCTTCGAGCTTTGCTGTGTATTCGCGTCTGCCGAGCGCCGTGGCCGCGTCAGCCAGTTCCTTCAGCGGGCGCACGACGCGGATCATGATGAACATGATACCGAAGGCGCCGATCGCCGCCATGATGACGAACTGAACGAAGAGGGTCGGCGCGTGCGTCGGCGCGCCGCGAGGCCGGACAGCGACATTCAGCCACGCGCCGTTTTGGAGCGGCACCGAAATGTGCGCATAAACAGGATAGTCGGATGCGCTCTTCGGGTCGGATGCCCCGCGCAGCCGTTCATAGGCCCTATGAAAACCGCGAGCGAGCGTTTCCAGGCGAAACTCCGCGCGGAAGGGATCGTAATAGGCAACGATGACATTGTTTGCCCGGCTGCCGAATACCTCGCGTGCGCCCTCGGGCTCGTCCGTCGCATTGTCGGCTGTTTTTCTGGCAATGGCCTCATCGTCGATGGAGAACTGAAGGACGGGCGAACTTGCTGCCGCGAAGATGGTGTCGTGATATTGCGACGGCGTCGTATCGACGATATTCGCCACGGTTTCGACGCGCGTAAAAATGCCGTTGAGCCAATCCCTCATCATGCGGGACTGCTGATCGCGGATGATGACGATATAGCCGACGGCCTGCGCAAGGATAAGCCCGGCGATGGTGAGAACGACGAGCTGGCCCTTCAGGCTTTTGGGGAAAATCTGCATTACACGCGCTCGACCGTGCCGACGAATTTGTATCCGCCGCCCCAGATGGTCTGGATGATCTTCGGATCTTTCGGATCCTCCTCGATCTTGCGGCGAAGGCGGCTCACCTGATTGTCTATGCTGCGGTCGAACAGATTGGCCGCGCGGCCGCGCGTGATGTCGAGAAGCTGGTCGCGCGTCAGCACCACGTTGGGACGATGCAGGAACGCCGCGAGAAGCAGATGTTCGCCGTAGGATAGCGGCGTCACCATCTGGTTGCCGTCGATGAGTTCGCGCCGGTCGGCGTCGAAGACGAATTGCCCGAACTTGATCCTTTCGCCGGGCGGCGTGTCGCGGCTCGGCGGCATGCTTTGCGCGCGGCGGATCACGGCCCGGATGCGCGCCAGGAGTTCGCGCGGATTGAAGGGCTTCGTCACGTAATCGTCGGCACCGAGTTCGAGACCGATGATGCGATCGGTATCTTCGGCCACGGCGGTCAGGAAGATGATCGGAGCGCTGTTGCTGTCGCGAATATCGCGGCACAGCGAAAGCCCATCTTCGCCCGGCATCATGATGTCGAGCACGAGCAGGTCGAATGCACCCGCTTTCAAATGGCGCCGCGCTTCCGCCGCATCGGCCGCCACCGTCACACGCATGCCATGCTTGACGAGGAATTTCGCGAGGAGGTCGCGGATGTCCTTGTGATCGTCGACGACGAGAATATGAGTGGATGTGTCCATTGGCTTCTCCCTCTGGCGTGGATCAAAGCGCCCGCGAGCGAAGTCGCTGTCACGCGCCGGGCCGGTGTCGCGCGCTGTGGCTGAGCCCCTTGTCGGACCTGATTTTGTCAAAGTTGCGCAAAAGACACGATTTGGCTAACCCTAGCCGTAAAAAAGCGCGCCAATGGACAATTCCGGCAAATCGCGACACAATTTTCAGAGAGCCCGCAGGCCATTTTGCAGGGTGGGCCATTTGGCGCGCGCGGTGAGACGGTCTGGAAGGAAAAGCGGCTTTTCCCTTTTTGTCATAAAACCGCAGCCTGATTTCCTTAGCATGCCAGGCAGAAACGATTCGCGGAACAAGTGACGAGCACGCAGCGTTAGTCCGAGCGCTCCCCCTCCCCCTGTCGAAAGACGGTGCAGCGGCAGGCGCAAGTCGTTGATATAACCTACGACAGCAACCGATTCTGAAACCGGAGAAGGTTCGATGGAGCCGTTCGTTTTAGGCTGGCGCGAATGGGTTGCGCTTCCCGAGCTGGGGCTGCCTGCGGTAAAGGCCAAGATCGACACGGGCGCGCGCACTTCGGCGCTGCACGCCTTTTCGATTGAAACCTTCGGTCCGATCGATGCGCCCCGCGTCCGCTTCGGCGTCCATCCCGCCGACTACAGCGACGACATCGAAGTCTGGTGCACGGCGAAAATCGTCGACCGGCGCATGGTGCGAAGCTCCAACGGTCAGGCCGAAAACCGTTTCATCATCGAAACGCCGATCAGGATCGGCGACCGCGAATGGCCCATCGAGATTTCGCTCTCGAACCGCTACACCATGGCGCATCGCATGCTTCTCGGCCGCACGGCCCTCGAAGGCGCATCCGCCACCATCCTGCCATGGTCGGAATTTCGTCAGGCGCAGCTCTCCTATGACGTCTATGGCGAGCAGGCGGGCAAGCCGAAGAAGCGCTCGCTTCGCATCGCGCTCCTCACCATGGAGCCCGGCAATTTCTCGAACCGCCGCCTCATCGAGGAAACCGAGAAGCGCGATCATGTGATCGAGCCGATCAACACGCTGCGCTGCTACATGAACATCAAGTCCATCGCGAGCGCGGTGCATTACGAAGGCAAGACGCTCCCCGATTACGACTTCGTCATCCCGCGCATCGGTGCGTCGATCACCGCCTACGGCACCGCCGTCGTGCGCCAGTTCGAGATGACGGGCGCCTGCGTGCTGAATTCCGCGCAATCCATCGTGCAGAGCCGCGACAAGCTTTTCGCCCATCAGCTTCTCGCGATGCACAAGCTGCCGATGCCCGACACGGCGTTCGCCAGCTCGCATCACGACACCGACGACCTCATCAAGATGGTGGGCGGCGCGCCGCTCGTGATCAAGCTCCTGCAATCGACGCAGGGCAAGGGCGTGGTGCTCGCCGAGAACCGCAAATCCGCCGTGTCGCTGATCGACGCGCTGCGCAGCGCCGAGACGAGCTTCCTCGTGCAGCAATTCGTCTCCGAGGCGGCGGGACAGGATCTGCGCTGCATCGTGCTCGACGGCAAGGTGATCGCGGCGATGGTGCGGCGCGCGGCGGGCGACGAATTCCGCGCGAACCTGCACAAGGGCGGGCTCGCCTTCGAGGCGAAACTCACGGCGGAGGAGCGCAAGCTTGCGATCAAGGCCGCGCATCGGCTGGGGCTGAAATTCGCGGGCGTGGACATCCTGCGCTCGTCGAAGGGGCCGCTGCTGCTGGAGGTGAATTCCTCGCCCGGCCTCGAAGGCATCGAACGCACCACCGGCGTGGACGTGGCCGGCCTCGTGCTCGACTATATCGAGCAGCGCAGTTTCGGCACGCGACCTAGGATGAGGAAGGCGGCTTAGGTGCGGCTGTTGGGTGAGCGTTCCTGAAAATTAATTCAAGAGTATGCCGGTAGTGAGAACTTCCGCTCAACATCAAGGAGGTAGGTGTATGGAGAGGATGCGCGCGTCTTCGCTCTCGCCAAATATGACTTAATCCCGACATCTGCTAACGTTATGAAGGCACCAGCTCCGAGGAGCATCGCTCCCGAAAAACCTGTCGCATAAGCAAGCACTCCGCTTGCGGGCACGGATACGGTGACACCCCTTTGGACGCCCTCCCACACACTATGGATTGTTTGCGTCTTTAGTTCTTTTTTGAGCTTTGTAAGACCGGGTCGGATTTTATTCTCAAACAGGCCCTTGGCACCTTCTTCGAGTTCCTTCGCTGAAGATGATTTCTCGATCTTCAACTTCAGATCGTCGAAGAGCCCCGAAAGCTCGGCAAGTTGATCGGTACGATTTTTGCGAAAAGCCAATAGTTTTGTCATGGGGGTCTCAGGGTCGACCTTAAGCCCTTCCATAACGACTGAAACAAGTGCACCTCGTGCGGCCGCTGGTCCGCTCGCCGAAACATCATCAATAAGACAACGAAGATTTACGCCCGAGGAGGGCTCTTCGTTCGTTAATGGGGATACCTGAACTTCCTTCGCGAGCAGTGCAGCGAGCGCCGACATGTAGACCTCGGCAAACCGACCGCTCACAACAATCCAATCCCCCTCTTCGTAACGGCGGAGCTGGTGCCTGAGTATGTGCTGCAATTCGTGCGATAGTTTCTCTGGGTGCATCCTGTACATGTCAAAATGACGAAATATTTGACGAAGCTCTGGCGATAATTTTTCCGCAGAAAGCATTTCGAGGCCACCGGATTGGATTGCAAGTGTCCGCAAAGCGGGTGGCATCTTGTCCGGGTGTATGCCTACTATTTCTTCTAGCCTCGATTTAATTCGGCGACCGATCTTATCGGCATGCACAAGAGATCCTTTAACGGAATCTTGATGGCCGCTGCCAGTCAGGCGCAGATTCCATTCTGGATCGTCCAGAAGTTTAAAAACGCGTCTACCAAGCTCTTCGAGTAATTCCTGATGCATGTCACAACGCAACGGGTGAAGGTATCCTTCCTCTTCACAGATTTTAGTATCTGCTGAATTATAAGGATGCGGGATAGACGTGGGAACGATTGTTTGAACTTTGTCCCAAAAAAGGACTGCTGATCTGAGCCACCCCCCGTCGCGAATATCGATATAAGGGTAATAAAGTGCCGTTCCGAGCATGGCGCACGACTCCAATCAAGATTTAATAGATATATAATTTCACATGTAAAATCGGAAAGTGTATTTTTCAATTATTTTTCTCGCCCATGGCCATAAATTTCGGCGGGCGCAATTTCAGTCATTCCCCGCTCGCAAAAGCGGCCCCCTTTCCCCCATCTCGTTAACCCTTTTTGCGTCGGATTCTGCTAAATTCCCACCTGTTCCGGTATCCGTTGCAGTGGTGAGTCATGCGTTCTTGTGTTGTATCCGGCGGGGCGGCGCCCCTTGCCGCGGAAGGTATTCTTCAGGGCGATTGCCTCGACATCTTGCGGCGCATGCCGTCCGCGTCGGTCGACCTCGTCTTCGCCGATCCCCCCTATAATCTCCAGCTCGGCGGCGAATTGCTCCGCCCAAACAACACGCGCGTCGACGGCGTGGACCACGCGTGGGACCGCTTCGCCGATTTCGCCACCTATGACCGTTTCAGCCGCGCCTGGCTCGCGGAGTGCCGCCGCGTGCTCAAGCCGAACGGCGCGCTCTGGGTCATCGGCACCTATCACAACATCTTCCGGCTCGGCACGGCGCTGCAGGATCTCGGCTTCTGGATGATGAACGATGTCATCTGGCTGAAGACGAACCCGATGCCGAACTTCAAGGGCACGCGCTTCACCAACGCGCATGAGACGCTGATCTGGGCGGCGCGCGACGAGAAGGCGCGGCCGACGTTCAACTACGACTCGATGAAGGCGTTCAACGACGACCTGCAAATGCGCTCGGACTGGCTCATCCCGATCTGCTCCGGCCCGGAGCGGCTGCGCGACGACGGCGGACGCAAGGCGCATCCGACGCAGAAGCCCGAGGCGCTGCTCGCCCGCGTGCTGCTGGCGACGACGAAGCCCGGCGATCTCGTGCTCGACCCGTTCTTCGGCACGGGCACCACGGGCGCGGTGGCTAAGCTGTTGCGCCGCCGCTTCATCGGCATCGAGCGCGACCCGGATTATGTGGCGGCGGCGAGCGCCCGCATCGCGGCCATCGAGCCGTGCGACGAGAAGGCCGCCGCGCTGATCACCTCGAAGCGCGCCGAGCCGCGCGTGCCCTTCGGCATGGTGCTGGAACGCGGCATGCTGCGGCCGGGCGATGTGCTGTTCGATGCGAAGGCGGAAATCCGCGCGCAGGTGATGGCGGACGCGTCGCTGATGTGGAACGGCACGCGCGGTTCCATTCATGCGGTCGGCGCGAAGGCGCAGGGCCGCGGCGCGTGCAACGGCTGGACCTTCTGGCATTTCGAGAAGCCGAGGGACGGGCTCGCGCCCATCGATCTCTTGCGCCTCGAAGTCCGCAAGACCATGGGCATGCGCGCGGCGGCGTGAGCGGCGGACTTGAACTTCAGATCATAAGCCGCTCCAGAACGCCAATTCTGCCGAGCAGCATATGGACTCGATTGTGACCTAGGCCGTCGCCCATCCTTGGGGCGAACTTTGTCGGCTGCGTGAAATCGGCCCCGATTGGACAGGACGATTGTCGCACGGAACCCGGACCATCGGGCCCGCGTCATGCGAACAAAAAAGGCCGGGTCGCGCGCCCGGCCAGTCCGCACGGATGGAAGCGCTATTCCGCCGCGCGAAGTGCCTGCTTCTCGACCTCGCCCGCATGGCGCACGGCGACGCCCGTAAACGCGCCGCAATGGCCGCAGGAGATGTAGCGCTGCACGCCGCGATCGTGGCCGAAGCCGTATTCGACATCGCGCACGCTGAGCGAGGTCGAGCCGCAGCACGGGCAGGCGACGCTGGAGGCGGACTGTCGGCCGAGGCTGTTCGCGGTCTCGACCCATTGATCGAAGGGGGCTTTCGTGCTCTGCGCCATGGCGCTCACTCCCGGTTCTTCCGTTTCTTGGCGGCGGCTTTTTCCGAAAATGCTTCGCCTGCACCCGCGAATTTCTAAAGCTGCGGGCAACGGGCGAGCTTGTGTTCTTTGATATATGACAAGTGTTGCAGCGGGATTTCGGAGGCGCAAGCGTTTCTTTGTCGCTTTCCCGCACTTTGGTAACGCGCTCGAAATACTTGGTTTTTTTGCCGCGATCGGGGGCGGTTTTCGAGCCGTGAACGGATGATTGCGCACAATCCTGCCGCGATTGCACGAAAAAGTCCCGCGCGCTGCGGGACTTTTCTCGAAAACGTGATCCGACTCGGTCAGGCCGCCGCAAGCCTGCGCAGGACGTAGGGCAGGATGCCGCCCGCGCGGAAGTAGGCAAGTTCGTCGACCGTATCGATGCGGCACAGGAGCGGGACGTTCTTCAGCGAGCCGTCGGCGAAGGCGATTTCCGCCAACATGCGCTTTCGCGGTGAAAGATCGCCCAGTCCGTGGATCGTCACCGTTTCCGAGCCGGTCAGCCCGAGCGCCTGCCACGACATGCCATCCTCGAACACGAGCGGCAGCACGCCCATGCCGACGAGGTTCGAGCGATGGATGCGTTCGAAACTTTGCGCGATGACGGCGCGAACGCCGAGAAGCCGCGTGCCCTTCGCCGCCCAGTCGCGGCTGGAGCCTGTGCCGTATTCGCGACCCGCGAAGACCACGAGCGGCACGCCGTCCGCCTTGTACGCCATCGCCGCGTCGTAGATCGACATACGCCCGCCGTCCGGCTGGTGCAGCGCCACGCCGCCTTCGACGCCCGGCACCATCTGGTTCTTGATGCGGATGTTGGCGAAGGTGCCGCGCATCATCACCTCGTGATTGCCGCGCCTGGAGCCGTAGGAATTGAAGTCGCGGGGTTCGACGCCGCGCTCGATGAGGTAGCGGCCAGCGGGGCTCGTGCGCGCGATGGACCCGGCCGGGCTGATGTGGTCGGTGGTGATCGAGTCGAGGAACAGCGCCAGAACGCGCGCGTTTTCGATGTCGGCGACGGGGGGCGGCGCGTCGCCGGTCAGGTGCTCGAAATAGGGCGGGTTGCGCACATAGGTCGAGGCGTCGTCCCAGTCGTAAGTCTTGCCGGTCTGGTTGCCGCCGACGGCCTGCCAGCGCTCGTCCCCCTTGAAGACGTGAGCGTAGCGCGTCTTGAACAACTCGGGCGTGATGGACGTGCGCACTATCTCCGCGATTTCCGCCGATGTCGGCCAGATGTCCGCGAGGAACACCGGCTTGCCACCTGTGTCGGTGCCGAGGGGATCGGCGGTGAGGTCGATCTTCATCGAGCCGGCAAGCGCATAGGCGACGACGAGCGGCGGCGATGCGAGGTAGTTCGCGCGCACGTCCGGGTTCACGCGACCCTCGAAATTGCGGTTGCCGGAGAGAACGGCGGCGGCAATGAGGTCCTTTTCCGCGATGGCCTTCGAGATCGGCTCCGGCAGCGGCCCGGAATTGCCGATGCAGGTGGTACAGCCATAGCCGACAAGGCCGAAGCCGAGGGCGTCGAGATCGGCCTGCAGGCCGGATATGGTGAGATAATCCGTTACGACCTGACTGCCCGGCGCGAGCGACGTCTTCACCCACGGCTTCGGCTTGAGGCCCTTTTCGCGCGCCTTCCTTGCGAGAAGGCCCGCCGCGACGAGAACGCTCGGGTTCGAGGTGTTGGTGCAGGAGGTGATGGCGGCGATCACCACGTGGCCGTCCGCCATCGAGAAGTCCGCTCCTTCTACCGCGACGGCTCGCTCGACGGGGCCGCCGTTCGGCGCGCCTTCCGAGACCATCTCCGCCGCCTCGCTGCCGGGTTTCGGCGCGCGCATCTCGGCGACCGTATCGAAGAAGCCCGCCGCAGCCTGGCCTAGCGCGACGCGATCCTGCGGGCGGCGCGGCCCGGCAAGGCTCGGCTCCACGGTTGCAAGATCGAGTTCGAGCACATCGGTGAAGACGGGATCGGGCGTCGACGTCTCACGCCACAGTCCCTGCTCTTTGGCGTAAGCCTCGACGAGCGCCACGCGGTGCGGATCGCGGCCCGTCGCGTGAAGATAGGCGAGCGTGTCCTTGTCGGTCGGGAAGAAGCCGCAGGTCGCACCATATTCGGGCGCCATGTTCGCCATGGTCGCGCGGTCCTCGACCGAGAGCGTATCGAGGCCGTGGCCGAAATATTCGACGAACTTGCCGACGACGCCCTTCTTGCGCAGGATCTGCGTCACGGTCAGCACGAGGTCGGTCGCGGTCACGCCCTCGTTGAGCTTGCCGGTGAAGCGGAAGCCGATCACCTCCGGGATCAGCATCGAAATCGGCTGGCCGAGCATGGCCGCTTCCGCCTCGATCCCGCCGACACCCCAGCCGAGCACGGAAAGCGCGTTGATCATGGTCGTGTGGCTGTCGGTGCCGACGAGCGTGTCGGGGAAGGCTTGGGCAACGCCGTCAACGTCCTTCGTCCACACGGTTTGCCCCAGATATTCGAGGTTCACCTGATGGCAGATGCCGGTGCCGGGGGGAACAACGCGGAAATTGTCGAACGCCAGCGCACCCCAGCGCAGGAACTCGTAGCGCTCGCGGTTGCGCTCATATTCGAGGTCGACATTGACCTCGAAGGCGCGGGCATTGCCGAAGCTGTCCACCATCACCGAATGGTCGATGACAAGATCGACGGGCACGAGCGGGTTGATTCTGGCGGTATTGCCGGAAAGCTTCGCCATCGCGTCGCGCATGGCCGCGAGGTCGACGACGGCGGGCACGCCGGTGAAATCCTGCATAAGCACGCGCGCCGGACGAAACGCGATTTCGCGCGTCGAACGGCGTTCGGCGAGCCATTGGGCTACCGCGCGGATGTCGTCGGCCGTCACCGTCCGCCCATCCTCGAAGCGAAGCAGGTTTTCTAGCAGCACCTTCAGCGAGAACGGAAGCTTCGAGGCGCCGGAAAGGCCGTTCGCCTCCGCGTCCTGAAGCGAGAAAATTTCATACGGCTTTCCATCGACAGTGAGCGTTTTCCGGCTGCGAAAGCTGTCGAGGGAGCGCGGAGTTAAGGAAGCCACAGCGATTCTCCATCTGTGCGAAAATGCTTCTTGTGGGCATGCGGCAGAGTACCATAAAGAGAGGTTCGGCCTCCCTTCGACACGAGATTTTCATTTGTGAGTATTACCCCGCTCACCCGTTCTGGTTCCGCTTCTGCTCGCGCGACGCCGGTTTCGAGCCTCGCAGCGGAGAAGCTTGCCTGTCAGCGCGGCGGGCGGATCGTGGTGCCAGCGCTGTCGTTCAAGGTTGAGGCCGGGCACGCGCTGATCCTTCGCGGACCGAACGGAGCAGGCAAGACGACGCTCCTTCGCACCATCGCGGGCTATCTCCCGGCTGATTGCGGCCGCATCGTCGTGACCGACGACAAGGGCGAGGGGACCGGCGAAGGGCACTTCCATTACATCGGCCACACGAACGGCATCAAGCCGCGCCTCACGGTCATCGAAAATGTGAGCTTCTGGCAGCGCTTCTATTCGGGCGCGGACGACACGGAGGCTGCCGAGAATGCACTCGACGCGTTCGGCCTTCTCGACCTCGCGGAGTATCGCGCGGGCCATCTCAGCCAAGGGCAGGCGCGGCGCCTCGGCCTCGCGCGGCTGCTTGCGGCGAAGCGCTCGGTCTGGCTTCTCGACGAACCTTCCGTCTCGCTCGACGCGGCCTCCACGCGGCGCCTTGAAACGGCCATTCGCGACCATCTCGCGCAAGGCGGCATCGCGCTCGTCTCGACACATCTCGATCTTGCGCTGGGCGATGCGGCGACCGTTCTCGAACTGAAGCCCGGGCGGGCATTCGCGGCATGAAAGCCTTCCTCGCGCTCCTTACCCGCGATCTGACACTTGCGCTGCGCCAAGGCTCCGCCATCGGGACCGCTCTCGGCTTCTATCTCATCGCGGTGTCGATCATTCCGCTGGGCCTCGGCCCGGACCTCGCGCTGTTGTCTCGCATCGCGCCGGGCATCCTCTGGATCTCATTTCTGCTTTCGGCCGTGCTGTCGGTCGACGCGCTGTTTCAGGAAGACCGCGATGACGGCTCGCTCGACGCGCTCGCCATCGGCCCGCTGCCGTCAGAACTCATCGCCGCCTCGAAAAGCCTTGCGCACTGGCTGACCACCTGCGTGCCGCTCATCGTGGTGACGCCGCTCGCGGGGCTGCTTCTCAACATGGAACTCGACGCGGTGCCGAAGCTGCTTGCCACGCTGGCGGTCGGCACGCTCGGCATCAGCTTCGTCGCGGGCGCGGGGGCTGCCCTGACGCTTGGGCTACGGCGCGGCGCATTGCTGCTGCCGCTCTTGATCCTGCCGCTTTTCGCTCCTTTCCTCATCTTCGGCGTCGGTGCGTTGTCCGGCGCGCCGGGGGCTTTCTCGCAAAGCATCCTGCTGCTCGGGGCGCTTTCGCTGTTTTCGGTGGCGGCGATGCCATTTGCCGCTGCCCTTGCCCTTCGCCTGAGTTTGGAGTGAGTTATATAAGATACAAAGTGGGGACGAGACGCTTATGGCAGACCTGACGAACACCGAAACGATACGGCCGGGGTGGTTTTCCACGCTCGCCAATCCGACAACCTTCATGCGGCTGTCGGGAAAGGTGCTGCCATGGCTCACGGTCGCGACGCTTTTGCTGTTCGCCGTGGGCCTTACCGGCGCGTTCCTCGCTCCGCCCGACTACCAGCAGGGCGAGACGGTTCGCATCATGTTCATCCATGTGCCGTCCGCGTGGCTCGCCATGATGTGTTACACCATCATCGCCATCTCGTCGGCAGGCTACCTCATCTGGCGGCACCCGCTGGCTGACGTGTCGGCCAAGGCGGCGGCGCCCATCGGCGCGACGTTCACGCTGCTCGCGCTCGTCACCGGTTCGCTCTGGGGCAAGCCGATGTGGGGCGCCTACTGGGTGTGGGACGCGCGGCTGACGAGCGTGCTGATCCTGTTTTTCCTCTATCTCGGCCTTATCGCGCTTCGCCAGGCCATCGACGAGCCGGGAAGGGCGGGGCGCGCCGCCGCGATCCTCGCGCTGATCGGCGCGGTCAACATCCCGATCATCAAATATTCGGTGAACTGGTGGAATACGCTGCACCAGCCCGCGAGCGTGATCCGCGCCGACGGACCGACGATCCACTCGTCGCTTCTTTGGCCGCTCCTCGTGATGGCGATAGCGTTCACGCTCCTGTTCGTGGTGCTGCATCTCAAGGCGATGCGCGCCGAAATCCTGCGGCGGCGCTGCGACGCGCTGATCGCGCGGCATGTACGCGGCGATGCGGCGCGCGCCGGGACTGAGGAGGCGGCCAATGCTTGATCTCGGACCTCACGCGGCTTTCATCTGGATATCCTACGGCGCGGCGGCGTTCTGCGTCATCGCGCTTGCATTGTGGGCGTGGGGCGACGAGCGCGGACAGACGAAGCGCCTCGCCGATCTCGAACGGCGCGGGCTCAAGCGGCGCTCGGGCCAGGGACAGGGCAATTCATGACCGACACACCTGAAAACCCGACAAAGCCGCGCCGCCTCGTGCTGCCTGTTGTCATCGTCGTAGCGGTTCTTTCGCTGCTTTATTACCAGCTCCGCACCGGCGACCCGCAAAGCCTGCCATCCGTGCTGATAGGCAAGCCGGTGCCGGATTTCCAGCTCGCGGCGCTTCCCGGGGCGCCGAGCCCCACCGGATCGCCCGTGCCCGGCTTCTCGTCCGAAGATCTCAAGAAGGGGCGCGTTTCGCTGATCAATGTGTGGGCGTCGTGGTGCGCACCGTGTCAGGTCGAGCATCCGTTGATCACGGACCTCGCGAGGCAGGGCATACCGGTGTACGGCATCAACTACAAGGGCGACACGCCCGCGGGGGCGAAACGTTTTCTGGCGCGTCTCGGCAACCCGTATAAGGCTATCGGCGTGGATGACACCGGACGGGTGTCCATCGATTTCGGCGTGTATGGCGTGCCCGAAACGTTCGTGATCGACGGCGCCGGCCGCATCGCGTACCGCCACGCCGGGCCGCTCACTGAAGAAGTCATCGCGCAGAAACTCAAGCCCGCGATGGAGAAAGCCGCGAAGGCTGCGCCGCCGCAGTCATAAGGGCTGGCGCCGGGGTTGAGGCGAGTATATCTCGCCCTTCCATCCCTATATCGGCGGTTCATTTGCTCGAAAGCGAATCAACCTGGAGGGGCGCGCTTCTTTCGCGGAGATGGAGGCGTTCCAGAAGTCTCCTTCTGTAACGCTTCGATGCCCGTTTGAGCGCGATGCGTTGCCAGCCTAGCTTGAAAAGGAACGAGCCTAGAGGGTCGTGGCGAAGAATGAACTCGGACGGGATTCCCGATACGGTGCGGTGCAGATCAAAGAGCTGGCGATGCCGGCAGACCATGATGGTCATGATGTTTTCTTCGGTGCCCATCAGCCCTTCGGCAAGAGTAGCGCGCAAAATCTCATCGTAGAGCGGGACCGTTCTTTCGATACTCGCCGCATCGCCGCCGAAAACGGCCGCGCGCACAGCATGGTCCAGAGGTTCGCCAGCCCATTCGTCGAATTTGCCTTTCTCGAAACCGTGAAGTTCTTCAGCATCGCGGCGGATAGGAAAAAGGACGAAGAACATCCTGTTCTGCATATAGGCGGGAAGGCTGTTCCTGAAATTTCCCTCGAAATATCTCGTCGAGAAGCGCTTGAAATGCCCGGCAATGCCGCCGTCGACCCACATGAAATGATCTGAACCGAAGGGGTTCAGTCTCGCGACATCGCGCAGCCAGTAAATTTTCTGGGACACGAGCGGCATATAGAGATCGAGCGTTGCCTGCGGCGCCTTTATCACGCCTGGCCGCATGGAGAACTTCTCACGAAGTCTTTCGCGGGCCGCGACAATTGCCGGATAAGTCTCCGTTTCGCGCAGGCGATTCAGATCGGTGGATATGAAATAGGTAGGCGCGTGCTTACGCGCCTCAACAATGTGTCGAAGTTCCTCGTCTCCGAAAACCACCATCGGATAATCGATTGAAAGAAGCTTTTTGAAATTCTCGACGTAATAGGAAAACGGCCTTCGAAAACTTTTATTGAGAGAGTCCCGGCCTATGTCGAATAGGCCGGTAACGATGGTGACTTGGCTCATAAAGTCCTTCAGAGCGGGATGTTGTCGTGCTTCTTCCACGGCAGTTCCTGCTGCTTGTGACGCAGCATGTTGAGCGCGCGCGCCAGACGGTAGCGCGTGTTGAACGGCATGATGACATCGTCGATATAGCCGCGCTCGGCCGCGATGAACGGGTTCTCGAAGCGCTCCTTGTACTCGGCGATGCGGGCCGCGATCTTGTCCTTGTCGCCGAGTTCCGCGCGATAGAGGATTTCGGCCGCGCCCTTCGAGCCCATCACCGCGATCTCGGCGGTAGGCCACGCATAGTTCACGTCGCCGCCGATATGCTTCGAGCTCATCACGTCGTAAGCGCCGCCATAGGCCTTGCGCGTGATGACGGTGATCTTCGGCACGGTCGCCTCCGCATAGGCGAAGAGCAGCTTCGCGCCGTGTTTGATGAGCCCGCCATATTCCTGCGCGGTGCCAGGCAGGAAGCCCGGCACGTCGACGAATGTGATGAGCGGGATGTTGAAGCAGTCGCAGAAGCGCACGAAGCGCGCGGCCTTGCGGCTGGCGTCACTGTCGAGCACGCCCGCGAGCACGATCGGCTGGTTGGCCACGATGCCGACGGGGTAGCCGCCGAGACGCGCGAAGCCCGTGATGATATTGCGCGCGAAGGTTTCCTGAATCTCGAAGAAGTCGCCCTCGTCGGCGATCTTCGTGATGAGTTCCTTCATGTCGTAGGGCTTCGTCGCGTCCGGGGGGACGAGCGTCGCCAGCGAAGGCTCCTGACGGCGGATGTCGTCATGCGTCGGCAGATGCGGAACGGCGGCCTTGTTGTTCTGCGGCAGGAAGTCCATGAGCCGCCGCATCTGGAGCAGGCATTCCACGTCGTTGTCGAAGGCGCGGTCGGCGATGGAAGAGCGCGTCGTGTGCACGCTGGCGCCGCCAAGTTCCTCGGCCGTGACTTCCTCGTTCGTGACGGTCTTCACCACGTCCGGGCCGGTCACGAAGAGATACGACGTATCGCGGACCATGAAGATGAAGTCGGTCATGGCGGGCGAATACACGTCGCCGCCGGCGCAGGGGCCCATGATGACGGAAATCTGCGGGATCACGCCCGAAGCCTGCACGTTCCGCTGGAACACTTCGCCGTAGCCGCCTAGCGCCGCCACGCCTTCCTGAATGCGCGCGCCGCCCGCGTCGAAAAGACCGATGATGGGCGCGCGGTTCTTGAGCGCCATGTCCTGGACCTTGATGATCTTCTGCGCGTGCGCTTCCGAAAGCGATCCGCCGAACACCGTGAAGTCCTTCGCGAACACATAGGTGACGCGGCCGTTGATCGTGCCCCAGCCGGTGACGACGCCGTCGCCGGGGATTTTCGTGGAGTCCATGCCGAAGTCGGTGCAACGGTGCTCCATGAACATGTCGTATTCTTCGAAAGAGCCATCGTCGAGGAGCAACTCGATGCGCTCGCGGGCGGTCAGTTTGCCGCGCTTGTGTTGGGCTTCGATGCGTCGTGCACCACCGCCCTGGCGTGCTACGGCGCGGCGGCGTTCGAGTTCGGCGATGATTTCTTTCATGGTTTTTCCGGTATGCGGGCTGAAAGCATGCTTGAGAATGGCGCACACTAGCGCTGAAGGCGGATCGCCGCAAATTCGTAATTGGAATGTCATGTCGCGGCTTGTGCGGGCGAGAATCTTTTGTTAGACAAGCGGCTCCCCGGCGATTACATGACGGGGTGCTGCGGTCGTGGCGGAACGGTAGACGCGCTAGCTTGAGGTGCTAGTGGGGCAACCCGTGGAAGTTCGAGTCTTCTCGACCGCACCATTTTTCGTTTCCCCCGCCGGGAAGCGGCAAGAAACCCCCATAATAACAATTCGATCAGCATTCGCCGCTCACCCGATACGGGATGTGCGCGCCTTGAGCGTGCCGATGGGATCGCTATCTCGGAGCGCGCGATTGAGCGCGCCGGTCGGGTCGCCGTGTTCGCTTGCCCGAGCGAAGCCCCGAAGCCTTGGCAAACGAAACGCTTGGCAGACGGTCATCTCTGCGGTTAAGTCATAGCAGCCATGTTGCACCGCAACGTGAATGCCCCTGGCACGTGGTTTGCGTTAAATCAAATCCGACAGTTAAATAACCGGAAGGGAAACTCGCTATGTTGGGAATTGGCGACAAGCTGCCGTCTTTCGAGGTTACAGGTGTGAAGCCGGGCTTCAATTTTCACGAAGAGAACGGCGCGAGCGCGTTCGAGGCGCTGACCGAAAGCAGCTTCCCGGGCAAGTGGAAAATCATCTTCTTCTACCCGAAGGACTTCACGTTCGTCTGCCCGACGGAGATCGCCGAATTCGCGCGCCTCTCCAGCGAGTTCGCGGACCGCGACGCCATCGTGCTCGGCGGATCGAGCGATAACGAGTTCTGCAAGCTGGCATGGCGCCGCGATCACAAGGATCTGCACAACCTCAATATCTGGCAGTTCGCCGACACGAAGGGGTCGCTGATCGACGGCCTCGGCGTGCGCTCGGATGCGGGCGTCGCCTATCGCTATACGTTCATTGTCGATCCCGACAATGTCATCCAGCACGTTTACGCCAACAACCTCAATGTCGGCCGCAATCCGTCCGACACGCTGCGCGTGCTCGATGCGCTGCAGACCGACGAACTCTGCCCCTGCAATCGCGCCGTCGGCGGGGACACGCTCAAGGCCGCGTAACAGCGACCGTCTTCCGAAATGCAAGGCTCGGGCGTCGCAAACGCGACGGTCCGGGCTTTTGCATGTCAACTTTCCGACAGTTCCAACTTTCCGACAGGACCGCACGATGTCGATCGACGCCATCAAAGACCGCCTCGGCAACTTCGCCAAGGACGTGAAGCTCAATCTCTCGTCCACGCTCAACGACCAGACTCTTTCCGAACAGACGAAATACGGCCTTCTGCTCGCCTCCGCGATCTCCACGCGCAACCGCGAGGTTGCAGCCGCGTTCGAGGCCGAGGCCGCGAAGCACCTTTCGCCCGCCGCTCTCGAAGCCGCCAAGGCTGCCGCGTCCATCATGGCGATGAATAACGTCTATTACCGCTTCGTGCACCTTGCCTCGAACAAGGAATACGGCACGAAGCCCGCGCGCCTTCGCATGAACGTCATCGCCAATCCGGGCGTGGACAAGAACGACTTCGAACTGTGGTCGCTCGCCGTTTCCGCGATCAACGGCTGCGGCATGTGCATCGACGCCCATGAGAAGGTTTTGCGCGAGGGCGGCGTGTCTTCGGAGACGATCCAGACGGCGGTGCGCTTTGCGGCAATCGTGCAGTCCGTGGCCGTGGCGCTCGAAGCGAGCACGCCTGCGCAGGCCTGATGCGAAATGCCGGACGCGCGCGCCTCTGCCTTGGGGCGCGCGCTCTTCTCACGAGATGCGAGCGACGAGCCTCAGCCCCACCTTCCGAAGGCTGGATTGGTTCCCGCGTTTGATGCGGGGTCGCTGCGAGGCGTCGGCTTGGGCGTGCGGTTGCGCGACACGAAGCTTCCGATGATTCCGATCAAGAACCGCATCGCGATCGAGATGCCGACCAGCACGATCTGGTTGGGCTGAAGGAAGATATCGACCCACACCATGAAGTTATCCGGGAGATAAAGGGACTGCATCTGGTCGCGCACGTGCTGCGCGCCGGAGAGAAGCTCGCGCATCGTCGTGGGGAAGTGGATCGCCGTATACGTAAACGCGATCAGCGACGCGATCATCGTGAACGTGAAAAGCAAAAGCGATTGCAGCAGCTTCATGATCTGGCCTTTGTTGGCACGCGCGCGCTTGACCGGCGACAAGAGATGCATCGCCTTTTTATTAAAATCAGTTTTATGCGGAGCGGAACGATTTTGTGAAGCGTGTCGTTCGTGGGCGAAGGATTTTCGGCCCATCCGCTGCGGGCGCAGGTTCGGCTCTCAGCTCGCCAACTTGCGTTCTTCCTCAATCGTGTCCGGCGGCGGCAATGCTCGCAAGCCCGCGCGCCACGAAATCCTGTGCGCGCGTTCGCCTTGCATTTTGACGCCGGGCGCACGCTGACGACCAATCCAACCGTCTCTTCCACCATCACCGCGGCGACCGTCGCCGTTCTGCGGATCGTTCTTCTCCGGCGGGTCTGCCGAGAGCGGCGTCCGCCCGCGCGCTGCCTGTCGGTCGAGTCGGAAGGTAACCGGCGACGGGAGCGGGTCTGCGAGCGCGCGGGCATCTTGTTCGCGTGCGTGCATTGAAGAGAATGACAATCATAGGTAGTATTAGTTCCGCGGCGTCTAATATCATATTTCATGACGGAAAGTATTTACCGTAATTTGTGACAAAACGGTCACGAACGTTCAAGGCAACGGTCGATACAAGTCAGTTGCTCTGGCAAAAAAATACGTTGCGGCTATTCAATACTATGTGGACGCGGATTCGATCGGCGCATTGATTTTTGAAATGGGCTTCGGAACCGCTGGTTGAGTAGATCGGGTGAGAACAATGTCAGCTATTTTTAGATCTGCACGCACTGCGTGTAGTGTTGTTTTCTGTGGAATTCTGGTTTCAGGAAATTCGGTACTTGCCGCCGACCTTTATCGCGGCTTGAAGGATGGACCGGTCTACGAAGCGCCGGCGCTTTGGCAGGGCTTTTACATCGGCGGCCATGCCGGCGCAGGTTGGAGCAAGGCCGACGTCGACGACACCTTCATTTATGTGGGCGATCCGCAATACAAGGGCGGCCTGAACACCACTAGCTTCACGGGCGGCGGGCAACTCGGATACAACTTCCAGAGCGGAAACCTCGTGTTCGGCGTTGAGGGCGATATTGGCTACCTCAAGGTGGACGCGAGCGAGAACAAGAGTTTCAAGACGGAGAACAAGCCAAGAGCTTGCGTGGGCCAGTACGACGGCGGGAAGACCGAAGTCGTCTATGATCACCGAATGTGCGATGTCGACGCGAGCTATTCCGCTTCCGGCGATCTGTACGGCGACATCACGGGGCGCGTAGGGTACGCTTTTGATCGCACGCTGTTCTATGCCAAAGGCGGCGTTGCGTTCCTGAATGGGAATTTCAAGGCCAACTATGCCGGTCAGAACTGCAATACAGTTGGGAATGATAGCAACTGTGCTCGAAACGGGGCTCCCTCCAAATTCGATTATGACCACAGCGAGACGCTCGTCGGCTGGACCATTGGGGCGGGAGTTGAATATAAGCTGACTTCGGCATGGTCGCTCAAAGCGGAATATCAACGCTTCGACTTCGGCAGCATTTCCTACAACTACAGCGATGCATATAAAATTCCGCTGGCGCCGGGAAAATCGGCGGATCTTTACAATGGCGGCCACTATACCTCCACCCTCACCGGCAGGACAAAGGTCGACTTCACAGCCGATGCGGTCACTGTCGGCCTGAATTACCATATCGGCGGCGGCGAGTATGTCGGCCTGAAATAGCCGCGCCATCTTCTGAAACGGGGCGCGCGTTCGCCAGCCCGACGCGCTCCGGGAGCCTGATCGGCGAATCCGCCTCTGAACTTCAGGGCCCCCGCCCCCCATCGGCGGGGGCCTTTCTTGATGCTGTTAGCCCGCGCCCCGCGCCCCGTTACACATGAATCCCCGGGAAGAGCGTCGAGAAGGCCACCTGCTCGGCGGTGAGGTGCGGTTCCGGCGCGCGATCCGCCGCGGCGCCGTTGCCTTTCGCTGCGGTGTCCGGGAAGAGCTGGAACAGCACGCTGTTGACGAGCAGGCCCAGCCGGGGCGCGGTCGCGCCGACGAGGCCGCCGAACACGCCGAGGCCCGTGGCGACGCGCGCCGGGCGGTGCAGGATCGCTTCGGCCAGCATCTCTGCGGCCTGATCGGGTGTCAGCACGGCGGCATGGTCGTAGATCTTCGTCGGCGAGATCATCGGCGTGCGCACGAGCGGGAAATTCACCACGGTGAAATGCACGCCCTTTTCGAGATATTCCGCGGCCGCCGCGCGCGTCCACGCTTCGAGCGCCGCCTTCGACGCGATATAGGCCGAGAAGCGCGGCGCGCTCGTCAGCACGCCGATGGACGAGATGTTGATGACATGCGCATCGCCCGTCTCCACCATCGACGGCAGGAGGCCGAGCGTGAGGCGCACCGCGCCGAAATAATTCACCTGCATCGTGCGCTCGAAATCGTGCATGCGGTCGTAGGAGTCGGCGACGGCGCGGCGGATCGACCGGCCCGCGTTGTTGATGAGCACGTCGACGCGCGCATGCTCGCCGAGCACCTGCTTCACCAGCGCTTCGCACTCTTCGGCGTGCGTCACATCGGCGGCGTAGGTGCGAAGCGTGAGCCCCTTCGCGGCCGCTTCCTCGCGCGCGGCTTCGAGCTTCGCCGGATCGCGCGCCACGATCAGCACGGTTGCGCCCGCGCCCGCGAGCTTCATTGCCGTGGCCTTGCCGATGCCTGACGAGCCGCCGGTAATGAGCACGACCTTGTCCGCCAGCTTCTTGCGCAGCGTCTTCGCCGTCATGAGATCCGGGTCGAGCTTGCGTTCCCAGTAATCCCAGAGCGCGGCGGCGTAATCGTCGAGGCGCGGCACCGTGATGCCCGCCGGTTCGAGGATCGCCTGCGTTTCGCTCGAATCGAAGCGCGTCGGGTAATTGAGGAAGGTGAAGACGTCCTTCGGCAGCGCGAGTTCCTTGCGGAGCGCGGCCTGCAGGCGGCGCAGCACCGGCATCGACGACAGCCCCGCCTTGAGGCCGGGCGGCACGAGGCGGAGCAGCCCGACATTGACGCGCATGCTGATGTCGGGGGCATGGCCCGCATGCGCGAAGATGTTCATCACATCGCCGACGCGATGCGGATGCGGATCGGTGAGATGGAAGGCGCGGCCGTCGAGGCCTGGCTTGTGCGCGATGTGGTCGAGCGCGGCGACCACGAAATCGACGGGCACGATGTTGATGCGCCCGCCTTCGAGGCCCACGAGCGGCATCCAAGGGGGCACCGCGCCCCGGATCTTCTTGATGAGGCCGAAGAAGTAGTAGGGCCCGTCGATCTTGTCCATTTCGCCGGTCTTCGAATCGCCCACCACGATGCCGGGCCGGTAGACGCGCCACGGCACGGAGCATTCACGGCGAACGACGCCTTCGGATTCGTGCTTGCTTGCGTAATAGGGATGGTCGAGACCGCGCGCCTCCTCGAACATGTCTTCGCGGAAGGTGCCTTCATAGAGGCCTGCGGCGGCGATGGAACTCATATGGTGGAGATGCCGCGCGCCGATGGTCTCCGCGAAGCGGACGACGTTGCGCGTGCCCTCGATGTTGGTGCGCATCTCGATTTCGGCGTCGGCGTCGAGATCGTAGATGGCGGCGAGATGGAAGAGGTGGTCGACCTTGCCCTTCAGCGCGCGCGTGTCCTTCGCCGAGACGCCGAGGTCTGGTTTCAGGAGATCGCCCTGCACCGCGATGGCGCGTTTCGCCGTCACGCCCCAATATTTGCGAAGGGCGTCGGCCCGCGCCGGGTCGTGGCTTCGCATCAGGAAGTAGACGGTCGCGTCGGTCCGGGACAACAACGCCCTCACGAGCCGCTTGCCGATGAAGCCGCTCGCGCCGGTTACGAAATAGATCATGGCACCCTCCCTAGGACGCGGCATGTTCTCCCGCCGTCGCCCGTCCCACTAAATGATTAGGCAGAACAGCCTAGAATGGTTTGATTGAGGTCAATCGACTTTCCGGCCCTGCAGATTATAAATACGAATACATAAAACCATTCGCACAGCGAAGGGAATGGGAGGATAAAATGGGAAAGAAACTCAACGAACTCGCCGGCGACGGCAGCGAAACCCATCTCGTTCAGACGATCCGCGATTCCGCGGCGAACATCTGGCTAGCGGGCCTCGGCGCCTTCGCCAAGGCGCAGGAAGAAGGCGGCAAGCTTTTCGAAGCGCTCGTGAAGGAAGGCGAAGCGGTGCAGAACCGCACGTCGAAGCAGGCGCAGGAAGCCATCTCGGACGTGAAGTCCAAGGCAACCGGCACGTGGGACAAGCTCGAACAGGTGTTCGTCGACCGCGTCGCCCGCGCGCTGCACAGCCTCGACGTTCCGACGAAGAACGACATCGACGCGTTGTCGAAGCGGGTGCACGAATTGACGAAGGTTGCCGAAAAGCTTTCGGCGAAACTCGACGAGGACGCGGAAAGCGGCGGCAAGAAGAAGACCGTCGCCGAAGCTGCCGAAAAGCCGGCCACGAAGAAGGCTTCGCCGCGCGCGCATTCCTGATGCGCCATGGGCGATAAAGCTGGAAGCGGTCGCGTCAGGCCGCCGCGGACGGGGGTCGCGCTTGCGGGCGGGGGCCCTCTCGGCGGCATTTATGAGGTCGGCGCGCTCGTGGCGCTCGACGAGGCGATTTGCGGCCTGCGCCTCACGGAATGCGACGTCTATGTCGGCGTGAGCGCGGGCGCGTTCTTCGCGGCCGGTCTCGCAAACGGCATCACGCCGCGCGACATGTACGAGCTTTTCATCGAGACGGAGCGTGCCGACGATCCGTTCGAGCCGGAAGTGCTCATGAAACCGGCGTTCGGCGAGTATGCCAAACGCCTCGCGATGCTGCCGCCGCTTTTCGCGTCGGCGGTCGCCGATTACGTGCGCGGGACCAATCGGCGGCGCGTGGTGGAGTCGTTTCAGCGGCTCGCGCAGGCGCTGCCGGGCGGCCTGTTCGACAGCAAGCCCATTCGCGATTATCTGCAAAGGCTGGCCGCCGCTCCCGGCCACACGGACGATTTTCGCGAGCTGCGGCGCAAGCTCTATATCGTCGCCACCGACCTCGACCGTTCCGAACTCGTCACTTTCGGCGCGAAAGGCTTCGACCACGTGCGCATTTCGAGCGCGGTGGAGGCGAGCGCGGCGTTGCCCGGCTTCTTTCCGCCGGTCCTGATCGACGGCCGCTATTATGTCGACGGCGCCTTGCAAAAAACGCTGCACGCCTCTGCTGCTCTGCGCGACGGCGTGCGCCTCCTGTTCGCGATCAATCCGCTCGTGCCGTTCAAGGCAGACGATCCTCATCCCGACATGGATATAAGAAGCCTCGCCGAGGGCGGCTTCGTCACCATCATGTCGCAAACCATCCGTTCGCTGATCTATTCGCGCATGAAGGTCGGCATGGATCGCTACCGGCACGAATATCCCGAAGCCGATATCGTGCTGTTCGAGCCGCGCCGGGACGACGCGATGATCTTCTTCACCAACGTGTTCAGCTATGCGGACCGGCGTCGGCTGTGTGAGCATGCCTACCAGCAGACCCGCGCCGATCTTCGCGCCCGAGCGTCGAAATTGAAGCCGATCCTCGCGAGGCACGGTCTTTCGCTGGATGAGGACGTGCTTCGCGACACGACCCTCACGCTTCTGCCGCAAGAAGACGGCGGCCGGCGCCTCGGTACGACCTTGCAGGAGCTGTCCGACGCGCTGGCGCGGCTCGAACCCGCGCTGCGCGCGGCAGATGGGCCTTAGGAGCGGCCCGCGATGGAGCACAAGCCGAAACGCCAGACGCGCGCGCGCATCCGCAACGCCGCGCTTCTGCTTTTCAACCGTTTCGGCGAGCCGAACGTGACGCTGTCCGCAATCGCCGCCGATGTCGGCATCAGCCACGGCAATCTGCACTATCACTACCCGTCGAAGGAAAGGATCGTCGACGATCTGGTGCAGGATTATCTCGTCGAGATCGAAGCGACGTTTGCGCTGCCGGGAGCACGGGCCGTCGAGGCGGACGACCTCTGGCTTTTCCTCCATCTCACTTTCGAGACGATCCTCCGGCATCGCTTCCTTTACCGCGACCTGATCGAGCTTCTGTCCCGGCACCGCGTCATCGAAAAGCAGATACGCCGTGTCATAGAGGAACAGACGCGGACGGCGGAAGCGCTTCTTGCCGGTCTTGCGGCGAGGGGCGCGCTCCTCGTCGATCCATTCGAGACGCGCGCACTGGCTGAGCGCATGGTCTTCGTTGCGACGTGGTGGCTGTGTCACGCTTACGTCCTCAATCCGCGTGCCGAGCCGGATGGCGACACGCTGGCCAGAGGCGTCGCACGGTGTCTTTCGCTGGCCGCTCCATATTTGCGCGAACAGGAACGCACTCATTTCGACAAGCTTTCCGGGCACTACACAAAAAAGGGAGGAGATAAAAATGACGGCGAAGAAAACAAAGTGGCGACGCTACGAAGGTGAGGCATTCGAATATTCAAGCCAATTGCTGAAAAAGAACTGGGCGCGGCTTCATCGCGGCGACCGCGAGCCATTTCCGGACGCGGCTTTCGTAAAGGCGCTTGCCCCGCTCGCGCCGGACGGAGACGCGGGCGACACGGCGGCGATCCTTCAGGATGCCTGGCGGGCCTACCATCGCGGCGATTTCGAGGACGCGTTCATGCTGGGCGCGTCGCTCGGCCCCATCGGCGCGAACGTCGCGAACAAGGCGGCCAACATTCAGGCAACCTATCTCGAACGCGACCACGATGCGAAGCTCGCGCTGTTTCTCGATGTCGTGCGCCGCGCCGAGACCCTCCAGAAGGCAGCGCCGAACCTCGCGAACGGCTGGTATCTCTACGCGCAGGCGCTCGGCCGCTACAGCCAGGGCATCTCGGTCGCGAAGGCGCTGGCGGAAGGTCATGGCGGCAAGATCAAGGCTGCCCTCGAACGTGCGCTTGAGATCGAGCCGAAGCACGCGGACGCGCATATCGCACTCGGCGCCTTCCATGCGAACGTCGTGAACAAGGTCGGCGGCATGGCGGCGCGCCTCACCTTCGGCGCGACCAAGGAAGCGGCGCTGGAGCATTACGAAGCCGCGCTGAAGCTCGCTCCCGATTACGCAGTCGCGCATATCGAATACGCGAACGGACTTGCGATGCTGTTCGGCAAGGCGAAGCTCGTCGAGGCGACGCAGCATTACGAGCAGGCGGCGGGATTCGAGCCGGTCGACGCCATGGAATGGCTCGACGTTGAACTCGCGAAGGCGGAGGTTGCGGACTGAGACGCGAAAGCGGCGCGGCTCCTTGCGGGCCGCGCCTTCCTCTGCCGCCCCGTTCTCCCGTCGTCCGCGCCGCTTGCCACATGACAGCCCGAAATCACCGCGATAGGGTGAGGCCGAAGCTGACCGGAGGACGCATGGCAGAGGCAAGGCGCATCTTTATCGTCGCGGGCGAGCACTCTGGCGACGTGCTGGGCGCGAAGCTCATGGAGGCGCTGAAGGCGCGAGCGGGCGAAGACGCGTTCGAGTTCGCGGGCGTCGGCGGCGACGAGATGCACGCGGCAGGGTTGGCATCCATTTTTCCGCTGTCCGACGTCGCCGTGATGGGACCGGCGGCGATCCTCGCGCGTCTGCCGAAGCTCGTGCGGCGTGTGTGGCGGGCGGTGGACGCGGCGCTCGCCTATAATCCGCATGCCGTCATCATCGTCGACAGCCCGGAATTCACCCATCCCATCGCGAAGCGCATCCGCCGCCAGCGGCCCGACATTCCGATCGTGGATTATGTCAGCCCGAGCGTGTGGGCGTGGCGGCCTGGGCGCGCGAAGAAGATGAAGCCCTATGTCGATCACCTGCTTGCGCTCCTGCCGTTCGAGCCGGCCGCGCATGAGCGGCTCGGCGGGCCGCCGTGCAGCTATGTGGGTCATCCGCTGATCGAGCGCGCGCCGTGGATCGACAGCCTCGACACGGAGCGCTTCCGCGCCCGGCTGGGCATAGCGCCGGGGCGCCCCGTGCTGCTCGTACTCCCCGGCAGCCGCACATCCGAGGTGTCGCGCCTGATGCAGCCCTTCGGCGAGACGGTGCTCGCGCTCGGCCAGAAGATCGGGCCGTTCTCGATGCTGCTGCCCGCCGTGCCGCATGTGCGCGGCATGATCGAGGAAGCCATCGCGGACTGGCCGAACAAGCCGCACCTCCTCGAAGGCGATGAAGACAAGTTCACCGCGTTCCGGCTCGCCGATGCGGCGCTCGCGGCGTCCGGCACCGTGACGCTCGAACTCGGCGTGGCGGGAACGCCGATGGTCGTGGCCTATCGCGTCGATCCGTTCGCCGCGCGGCTCCGCTTCCTGCTCAAGGTGCATTCGGTGGTGCTGGCCAATCTCGTGCTCGGCGAGAACGCCTTTCCCGAATTCATTCAGGAGGATTGCACCGCGCCGAAGCTCGCGGACGCGCTCGCGCCGCTGCTTGGCGGCGATACGCCGGAACGGGCCGCGCAGCTTGCCGCGCTGGCGAAGATCCGCGAGCGCATGTTCCTCGCGCAGGGCACCCCGAGCGCGAGAGCGGCCGAGGTGGTGCTTTCCGTGCTCGACGGTGCACCCGCCCGCGCCGCCGCAGCGTGATGCAAAAAGAGGCCGAACCGATGCGCATTCTCCAGATCATGACGAGCAAGGCCAACGGCGGCGCGGAAACCTACGCCTGCGACGTCATCATGAAGCTACATGAAGCGGGTGTGGATCAATGCGTGGTGATGCGCGAGGATCAAAGCCGCTTCGGCGAGCTGAAAGCGGCGGGCGTGCGGCTTGCGCCAGAGGTGCTGCGCTTTCCCTTCGCGCCCGCTCAGCGCTTTCTGATCCGCCGCCTCGTCGCGCGCGAGAAACCCGACATCGTGCAGACATGGATGCGTCGCGCGGCGAGCCTCGCGTCGAAGGGCCCGCAGCCCTTGATCGGCTGGTTCGGCGGCTATTACGATCCTGCACATTTCGCCGCCTGCGAGCGCATTGTGGGCGTTACGCGCGATATCCGCGCCCATATGGTGAGGAACGGTGTCGCGCCCGACAGGGCGCATTACATCCCGACCTTTCCGACGATTACGCCGCTTCCCGCCGCGGATCGCGCCGCGCTCGACACGCCCGCCGATGCGAAGGTGCTGCTCACGCTGTCGCGGCTGCATCAGAAGAAGGGGCTCGACACGTTCCTCCATGCGGTTGCGGGGCTTCCCGGCGTCTATGCGTGGCTTGCGGGCGACGGGCCGCTCGAAGCTGAGCTGAAGGCGCTCGCCGTCGACCTGGGCCTTTCGGATCGGGTGCGCTTTCTCGGCTGGCGCACCGACCGCTCGGCGCTGCTGCGCGCGGCGGATGTCTGCGTGCTGCCCTCACGCTATGAGCCGTTCGGCAATGTGATCCTCGAAGCGTGGGCCGCGAAGACGCCTTTCGTCGCCGCGATGAGCGCGGGGCCCGCTGCGCATGTGACCGACGGCGTGAACGGTTTGCTCGTGCCCATCGACGATGTGGAGGCGTTGCGCGCGGCGCTCGCCCGCGTGCTGGAGGATGGCGCGCTGGCGGCGGCGCTCGTCGCGAACGGCCATGAAACCTACGAGCGCGATTTCACGCCCGACGCAGTGACGGCGCAGTGGCTCGCGTTTTACGATGCGGTTTTGAAGAAGGATGAAGTCGCGTTCTGCGCGTAAGCAACGCTTAGGCGTGTCTGGGGGCTCGATTTATCCTTTCAAGCACCTGATCATAGACATGTTGATGGTGATAACGGTCGAGTCCCAGCATGCCATCAAGTGCGCAAACCATGTTATCTCTGGTCGGCTCGCGTTCCTGAACCTGGTTTGTTTCTTCGCGAGCAAATTCAAAAAGACTGTCCGCTAACGCCCTCAGGTACGAAAACTCATATATATGATCATTCGTCTGGCGATCTCGCGTGCGTGTTCTAGCCTCCATTATTTGATATTGTTTAATAATTTCGAAAATCTTTTTGGATGCATTAGCAGGTAAAAACTCAATTTTTTCCACAAGAATTTTTATAACCTCGTCAGGAGAATTAGGTCGCTCCCGATTGTTGTCGAGCAACCAGAGCGCCATCTCGCTTGTGTATTTGCTGATGGCACTAAGGCAAAGAAGCAGCATCGCTCTTGCTGCCCAAGCCTTGCTTTGTCTGGTTTCAGTGTGCTGTCTTTCTTGAACTTGTATTTGCTCGGACAGCTTCATTATCGTGATAATGGCAGCTATCAGCGCCAGAACGCCAGAAATCAGTGTCTGCCAATAATATAAAAACTGATATAGACTGCTATGACCTGCTGGAAAATCGTTCAAGGCCAGCTCCACAATAAAATAAATGGTGCGCGCGGAGAGGATCGAACTCCCGACCGTCCCGGTGTAAACGGGATGCTCTACCGCTGAGCTACACGCGCGGAAAGCGCAAGCGCGCCCCGGCGGGGACGCGCCGCACGCCTATAGACACCGAACCGGGCCGGATTCGTCAAGGCGTTTCTTTGAAAAGCGGACCGCGGCAAGCCGCTCCGCTTCGGCTTCTGCGATCACCCCCCGAAAGCGGTCTGATAAAGCAGCACCGCGTTCAGCGTCAGGATCACGGCGGCGCCCGTCATCGACGCGATTTTCGTCAGGCGGCCGTTGGCGAAGCGGCCCATCAGATCGCGGTCGCTCGACAGCACGATCAGCGCGATCATGGGGAATGGAAGCGCGAGGCTCAGCACCACCTGGCTCATCACGAGCGCTTCCGTCGCGCCGACGCCCAATGCGACGATGGCGAAGGCCGGGACCATGGTCACGAGGCGGCGCAGCCAGATCGGGATGCGGCGGCGGAAGAAGCCCTGCATGATCACCTGTCCGGCCATGGTGCCGACCACCGAGCTTGAGACGCCGGAAGCGAGCAGCGAAATGAGGAACGCGGTCGCCGCCGCGCCACCCAGCAAAGGCGTCAGCATGTGATAGGCGGTTTCGATCTCGGCGACCTCGGGGTTGCCCGCGTTGAAGGCCGCCGCTGCCATGATCACCATCGCCATGTTGATGACGCCCGCGATTGCCAGCGCTATCAGCACCTCGCGGTTCGAGAAGCGCAGCACGCGTTCGCGCTCGGCATCGGATGTGAGCACCGCGCGCGATTGCGTCAGCGCGGAATGCAGGTAGATCGCATGCGGCATGACGGTCGCGCCGACGATGCCGACCGCGATCATGAGCGCGTTCGCGTCAGCGATCTGCGGCGTTACGAGGCCCGCCGCCGCGCCGCCCCAGTTCACCGGCGCGATGAACAGTTCGACGACGTAGCAAATGCTTATGACGGCGACGAACAGGCCGACGACAAGCTCGACACGCCGGAAGCGCTCGCCGTTGAACATCAGGATGCCGTAGGTGATGACGGCGGTCGCCGCCATGCCGGTGAGGAGCGAAACCCCGAACAGCAGCGAGAAGCCGATGGCGCCGCCGAGAAATTCGGCGAGGTCGGTGGCGATGGCGGCTATTTCGCTCACGATCCACATCACGAGCGCCAGCGGCCACGGAAAGCGCTCACGCGCGAGTTCGGCAAGGTTGCGCCCGGTGACGATGCCGAGTTTCGCGGACATCGCCTGAAAGAGCATCGCGATGAGGTTCGCGGAAAGCACCACCCACAAGAGCGTATAGCCGTATTTCGCGCCTGCCTGGATGTTGGTCGCGAAATTGCCGGGGTCGATATAGGCGATGGAGGCTACCACGGCGGGGCCGGTGAACAGCCATCCGGTGACGATCCGTCCGCGCCTCCCGGCGATGGCTTCCCGCAACGCCGCGTGCGAAACGCCGCCGGCGGTTGGAACATTATCGATCGGAAATGACGCGTCGGAAGCCATTCATTTACCTCCCTATGAAGTATAGCCTATGCTATAATGGGCAGGTGCGGTTCGACAAGCCCCTTGTCTTTCGTGGAGAACAATTTCCGGTGAGGCGAAGAGGGGCTAGATGGAACGCGGGAACGCGGTAGGTGCGCCAAGACACTCTTGGCGCTCATCGCCGAGGCCCGAACCGTCTCAAAAGAGATTCCGAATCCCCGCTCACCGTTCTAGGATGCAAGACAGATCGCCTTTTCGCATTAACGCCATGTCCACGCAGAACCCAGACAGCAACCCTCTTATCGACGCCGACATCCAATCCGCGAGCTTCCGCGAGACGCGGCGCGCGCATCGTCTGGAGATCGTGGAAGACTATGTCGAGTTGATCGACGATCTGATCGCCGCGCGGGGTGAGGCGCGCCAGGTGGATATCGCGGAGCGCCTTGGTGTGGCGCAGCCCACGGTCGCGAAAATGCTGAAGCGGTTGATCGAGGACGGCTTCGTGATTCAGCAGCCTTACCGGGGCGTGTTCCTCACGCAGCTTGGAAAGAATCTGGCGTCGGAGGCGCGGGAGCGTCATCGCGTGGTGGAGGCGTTTTTGCTGGCGCTCGGCATATCGCCGGAAACGGCGCGCCGCGATGCGGAAGGCATCGAGCATCATGTGAGCGGCGAAACGCTTGATGTGTTTCGCGAGTTCACGGCAAAGCAGACGGCGTAAGCGCTCATTTTCCATAGTGGTTGGAAACGATCCGCTCCGTGAGCCGCGCTCCCGTGCGGGGTTCGCGAGCTGCTGCGCAAGCGCCCCTCAGTTTTGAGGTTATTGCAACCTGCTGTAACATTTACGAGTAAAAACGTCGTTTATTCTAAAGAATATGCGCCAAAAATCGCCTTCAGGTTGTGGTTTGTCAATATTATCTGGGGATGCTTTATCTAAAACGCAGTTCATGTCCTTCGCCGGACTTGAATGGAATCGTTAAATCAATAAAGTTCGCTCAAGTTGTGAAATTTGTAACGACAGTTTGAGCGGAATGTTCGACCTCCATAGTCATCTTCTGCCCGGAATCGACGACGGCTCGCCCAATATGAAGGTTTCTTTCGACATGGCGCGCGCCTATGTCGATCAGGGCGTGCTTTGCGTCGCCTGCACCCCGCATATAACGCCCGGGCTCTATCACAATACCGGCCCTCAGATCCGTAAATCGGCGGCTGCGCTGCAACATGCGCTCGATGAAGCCGGTATCCCGCTGCACATCGCTACGGGCGCAGACAATCATATCGTTCCCGATTTCGTCGATGCGCTGCGCCGCGGGCATCTCCTGGCGCTCGACGATACGGCTTATGTCCTCGTGGAGCCGCCGCACCACACGGCGCCCGCACGCCTCGAAGAGCTGTTTTTCAGCATTCTCGTCGCCGGGTATGTGCCGATCCTGACCCATCCCGAGCGGTTGAGCTGGATCGAAGGGAAATACGACGTCATCGAACGGCTTTCAGCGAGAGGCGTCTGGATGCAGGTTACCGCCGGATCGCTTCTGGGAAGATTCGGGCGCCGTCCTCGCTATTGGGCTCAGCGGATGCTCGAAGAAGGGCGCGTCCATATCCTGGCGACCGACGCGCACAACAACGACTCTCGTCCCCCTGACCTTCTTCAGGGGCGGGAAGCCGCCGCCAAGATTGTCGGCGAAGCCGAGGCATATCACCTGGTCGTCACGCGTCCTCTGGGCGTCCTGAAGAACCTCCGTGCAGGCGGTTTGCCGGAACCGGAAGGAATCACGAGTGAGAATATACATGGGGATCAAGGTTCTGTTCGGATTTCTGGCTCCGATGATGGTCGCGGCCTTCGTCGGCGCGTGTGGCGGCTCTTCGCTCAGTGACGCGTCTGCCGAAAAGATATCTCTCGCAGGCAAGCCCTCAGCTGCCGAATCCGCTGCGCCGAAAGCGGACGTCGCGGGTCGGGGCGCTCCCGTGAAGCAGCCGAGCGCAGCCGATGCCCTCAAGGATGCTGCCATCACTTACGGCGCGATGAGCGATCCGAAGAGCAAAGCCTACAAGGTCGGACCGCTCGACGTCCTCGATATAACCGTGTTCAAGGTTCCGGACCTGTCGAAGACCGTGCAGGTTTCCGAAGCGGGAACGATCAACTATCCGCTCGTCGGCGAGATCCAGGCGGGTGGCCGTTCCGCGCGCGAAATCGAGCAGGAACTTACCGCGCTCCTCGGGGAGACGTATCTTCAGAAGCCGCAGATTACCGTCTTCGTGAAGGAGTATAACAGTCAGCGCGTTACCGTGGAGGGCGCGGTGAAAAAGCCGGGCGTTGTGCCCATCGTCGGCGGTCTGTCCCTGATTCAGGCTGTGGCGCAGGCTGGCGGCACCGACGATGTGGCCGATTCTACGGTCGCGGTTTTTCGCAACGCTGACGGGAAGCGGTCAGCCATTCGCTACGATATTGCGGAAATTCGCAGCGGTAACGCCGACGACCCGCCCCTGCAATCGGGCGATGTTGTCGTCGTTTCTACTTCCACCGTGAAGCAAGGTTTCAACACCTTCGTCAAGATGCTTCCGCTTGCAAGCGTGGTTCCATTGCTTTAGCGCGCCACCGCTTCGACGAAAATGAACGGTTTTGTCCTGATTTCATCGGCGTCTGTTTTGCGGACATTTTCCGGTTATCCGCGCCTGGAGGCATTGAAGTCCCGGTCTATTGCTTGCGGCGCATCGGGCGGGTCTCGCGATCTGCCCAAGGCGTCTGTCTGGCCCAGGCTTTCCCCGCAGAAATCGCGCGGTCACATCGGCGCCGGGGCATGGTATCGCCTTCCATCGCCCGATCCGCAGATATCGCATGCAAACTCAACAATTCCTGGAGAGAACATGACCCTGTGGATAAAAAAATCCGTACTTCTCGCAGGCGCTGCCGCGCTGACCCTGACAGTTTCCGCTCCGGCTTCGGCGGAGGATGCGACGCCCACCTCGGCCCTCGCGCCGGAGCTTGAGGCGCGCCTCGTCAAGGAAAAGGAAGACCGCAAGGCGTGCAAGCGCGAAATCTGCCAGGCTTTCGCCGAGGCGAAGGGCGGCACGCCCATCTCGTGCAACGTCACGAAGACGTGGCTCGGCGCCAATATTCACGCGCGCTTTCTTGGAGACAAGCTGACATGGCCATGGGGACATGCGCAGTGTTCGGCGCAGATTGATGTCGACCGCGATGCGATCGGCCAGGCCGCCTCGAAATCATCCGCAACGCTCAAGCTGAAGAAGCATGACATCGTCTGCAAGCTCGACAACAAGAACCCGGCTGAGGGCGCCGCTTACGATGTCAAGCTGTCGATCGAGCCGGTCGTCACCTTCGAGAACGGTCGAGCGACCAAGGCAGAGTTGAACTGGGGCACCATCGAGGCGCCCATTCTGGCCAAGACCGCAATCTGGTCGGCGACGGCGGTCGACGCGAACTTCAGCGTGATCGCAAACGGCGTGGTCAAGGAAATCAATGATTTTCTCACCGTAAGCTGTAAGGAAGAAGGCTTCGACATCGCCGCAGCCCGATAAAAATCCTCTCTCGCGGCCGGTCGTCGGTCCGCGAGACTTCTCCGGGCGCAGCCGCCGCCGGCCCGGATCGTCTTCGTGTAAAAAACGGATGCGGAAACGCGCCATGTCTTGGTCCGGCGCAATCCCGGACGTTTCCTCGCTTTGCGCCGATTGAAAGTTCTCCCGAGGTCACGCCGGGTGCAGCGCAACCTTTTTCAAGCGAACCGGTTCAGCCGCCGGGGCTCTTAAACCGCTTGCGAACAAAAAATCGCGCACCGCCGCAATCTGGTCGTCCGCCATCAGCCATGGCGCGTGACCGATTCCCTCGAACTCCAAGATCTTCGCGCGAGGTCCGCGCCGCGTCATGTCATCGGCGATTTTCCTGAGCAGAAGGTCGCTTTCCGCGCCGCGCAGCACGAGCGTCGGGCAACGGATCTCCTCATAGGTCGGCCAAAGATCCACACCGGCCAGAAACTCATTGCCGAAGGCAACGCCGGTGACGCCGCCAGAGCGCATATGCGTGATGATCGCGGGATCGAAAGCGAGGACGTAGGAACCGTCGCGCTGCTCGATAGCGCTGTTGGTCGTCACGTTCCGCCACTGCGTTTCTGAGAGCGGGCCGAATGAAGCACACGTCTCGCGAAGATGGAACTCGACATCTTCGAGGCAAGCGAAGGAGCGACCGAGCCCGGTCTGCGCTTTCTTCATGCGCATGAGGGCAGGCCAAGGCACGAGCGGTCCCACGTCGTTCAGGATGAGCCTGCGGATCGGCGAATTCCGCCGCGCGGCGAGCATCATGCCAATGAGGCCCCCCATCGAAGTGCCGATCCAGTCGACATGGCGCTTCGGCTTGGGGCTCGCGCGTTTGAAAACCCGCTTCAGACCGGTTGGCGGCGGAGCCGGGGCTGTAACGCGCGCCAGAAGCGCGGCCGCGTCCGTGAGGTAAAGCGAGAAGGAATAATCGCTTTTCTTGGGCAGCCATTCGCTTCGCCCGCGCCCGGCAACATCCATGCAAACCACATGGCATTCATCGGCGAGGTTTTCCGCAAGGACGTCGAAATCGCGGCTGTTGCGCGTGAAGCCATGCACGCAGAAAACGAGATGCGGGTTTTGCGGGTCGCCCCATTCGGTATAGGCAACCTCGTGAAAGCCGTTGGGACCGAGGCTTTGAAAGCTGCAAAGACGCGGTTTCTCTGACATCGAATTCCACTTCCGGCGCACAGGCGCCATGCTTGAGCAGGATAACGGCTCATTGTGCAGTGCACAATCGCAGCGGGATGAGACGCAACGAAGGCAGAGTGCTTGCCGAGAATCACTTCGGCCCAAATTAGCCCTGCCTGCGAGCCTTCGCGAGACTTGCGTGGCCTTTTCAACACCGCGAAAGAGAATTGGGGACTAAGCGCATGGCTGCTGCCCGGACCTCCGCTTCGCAATGACCGTATTTCCCGCAGCGGTTCATCGACAGCGCATCGAGCCGTGAAACAAGGCCCCGCCCAACGCCGGATTGCCTTTGCCGCAAGCGCGCGGTAGATGCGGGGCTTGGGCCGCGCCGATGCTGCCCGGGAGTGTCGCATTTGAACCCGTTCACCCGCCTTGAAACGCTGCCGCGTGCCCGGCAGTGGCTGTTGCTCGCGCTTTCATCGGCGGCGTTCGCGGCGCTCCTCGACCTCGCGGGCATCCCGGCGGCGGTGTTTCTGGGGCCGATGGCGGCGGGCGTGTTGCTCGGCGTCAAGGGCGCAACGATCCGCGTGGCGAGCGTGCCGTATATCGGCGCGCAGGCGCTGATGGGGCTTTTCATCGCGAGCGCGATCACGCCGTCGATCCTTCAGTCCTTTGCGAAGGAATGGCCGATCATCCTTGGCGTCGTGTTCGCGATCATCGCGGCGTCGAGCCTGCTCGGCTGGGCCATGAGCCGCTGGCGTGCAATGCCGGGGACGACGAGCGTGTGGGGATCGTGGCCGGGCGCGGCGGGCGCGATGGTGATCATGGCGGGCGAGTTCGGCGCGGACGCGCGGCTCGTTGCCTTCATGCAATATTTCCGCGTGGCCTGCGTGGCGAGCCTCGCCTCGGTCGTGGCGACTTTCTGGGCGCATTCGACGGGCATTCCCCACCCGGAAATCACCTGGTTTCCCGCCGTTGACGAGCGCGCCTTCGCCGTGACGCTGGCGCTCGCGGGCGTCTGCGCCGTTCTCGGTCGCGCCTCTCGTTTTCCTTCCGGCGCGATGCTGCTCGCGCTCCTCGCGGGTTCCGCGCTCAACCTCGCCGGGCTCGTCCATATCGAGCTGCCGAAATGGCTGATGGCGGCGACCTATGCGCTGCTCGGCTGGAATGTCGGCCTGTGCTTCACGCCGGGCATCCTCGCCCATGCGTTTCGCGCGCTGCCGAAGATCGTGCTTTCGGTCGCGTCGCTGATTGCGTTCTCGGCCTTGCTCGCCTGGCTTCTCACCGAGACGCTCGGCATCGATGCGCTGACGGCCTATCTCGCGACGAGCCCCGGCGGCATGGACTCGGTCGCCATCATCGCGGCGTCCACGAATGTCGACGTGCCCTTTGTCATGGCGCTGCAAACCATTCGTTTTCTGATCATCCTCATGATCGGGCCGCCGCTCGCGCGCTTTGTCGCGCGACACATGGAGGTGAGTGGGCGCTATGGGTGAGACGGGAAAGACGGCTGCCGTTATCGGCGGCGGTCCGGCGGGACTGATGGCGGCGGAGGTGCTCGCGAACGCGGGCGTCGCCGTGACCGTGTACGACGCGGTGCCGAGCGTCGGGCGCAAGTTTCTGCTCGCCGGGCGCGGCGGCCTGAACCTCACGCATAGCGAAGATCTATCGCGCTTTCTCTCGCGCTACGGTGCCGCGGAGCCGCATCTGCGAGGCGCTATCGAGGCGTTTCCGCCATCCGCGCTCGTCGCATGGTGCAACGCGCTGGGGCAGGAAACGTTCATCGGCACGAGCGGGCGCGTGTTCCCCAAGGCGATGAAGGCGTCGCCGCTGTTGCGCGCATGGCTCGGGCGGCTTCGGGCCCTCGGTGTCGCCTTCCGCCAGCGTCGCCGCTGGCGGGGGTGGGACGAGTCCGGGGCGCTGTTGTTCGATACGCCTGACGGAGCGTTGAGCATTCGCGCCGATGTCACAATCCTTGCGCTTGGCGGCGCGAGCTGGCCGCGCCTTGGTTCCGACGGCGGCTGGGTGCCGATCTTCGAGCGTGAAGGCATCGATGTCGCGCCGCTCAAACCGTCGAATTGCGGCTTTGTGGCGGACCTTTCAGACATCTTCGTCGCGCGCTTCGAGGGCGAGCCGCTGAAGGGCGCCGCGTTCTCGTTTGAAGGACAGAGCGTGCGCGGCGACGCGGTCATTACGAAAGCGGGCATCGAGGGGGGCGCGATCTACGCGCTTTCGGCGGCCTTGCGCGATGGCCTTGCGCGCAACGGCGGGGCCGAGCTTGTGATCGATTTGCGTCCGGGGATCGAAGCCGGGGCTCTGGAAGCTGCGCTTTCGAGGCCACGCGGCAAGCAAACGCTTTCGGCGCATCTTCGCAAGGCGGCAAAGCTCGCACCCGTCGCCATCGGCCTGCTTTACGAAGAAGCCGTGCGGGGCGGTTCGCCTCTCGCCGATCTCGACGCGGCCGAGCTTGCACGCCTCATCAAAGGCGTTCGGCTGCCGCTCACCGCGCCTGCGCCCATCGAGCGAGCCATCTCGTCGGCTGGCGGCGTGCCCTTCGCGGAACTCGACGGCTTCATGCTGCGCAGGAAGCCGGGCGTCTTCATTGCCGGCGAAATGCTCGACTATGAAGCCCCGACCGGCGGCTATCTCCTGCAAGCGGCGTTCTCGACCGGGGCGGCGGCGGGACAGGGGGCACTTGGCTTCCTCTCCCGGGCTTGAGGGAACATGGCGGCTTCCGAGCCCTTTTCCTCTCGAAGAATAGGGAAGGTTATGCCGTGAAGCCGACAAGGACACTCTTCGCCATGGGGTTCGCCGCAGTTGCGCTCTCCGCCTGTGAGAGCCAGACCGCCACCCCCGTCTCGGAAGGGATGGGGCCGAACCCCAATCTGCCGCCGCCGCAGGAAACCACGCTTCCCACGGTCAACATCGCCATCGCAAGGGGCTGGGGCGAAGGCCAGAAGCCGAAGCCCGCCGAGGGGTTACAGGTTTCGGCGCTTGCTCGCGGCCTCGATCATCCGCGCTGGCTTTATGTGCTGCCGAACGGCGACGTGCTGGTGGCCGAAAGCGACGCGCCACCCAAGGAGGCCACGGGCTTCCGCAACTGGGTACAGGGCAAGGTCATGAAGATGGCGGGTTCGAACCGTGGCAGCGCGAACCGCATCACGCTCCTGCGCGGCGTCGGCCCGAACGGCGAGGCGCAAACGCGCGAGGTGTTCCTGGAAAATCTGTTCTCGCCCTTCGGCATGGCGCTGATCGGCGATACCTTCTATGTCGCCAACGCCAATTCGATCGTGAAATATCCCTATCAGGAAGGGCAGACGAAGATCACGGCTGCGGGCGAGAAGCTGACAGAACTTCCGGGCGAGCTTAACCACCACTGGACGAAGAACATCGTCGCCAGCAAGGACGGCAAGAAGCTTTTCGTCGCCATCGGCTCGAACAGCAATATCGGCGAAAACGGCATGGAGCTTGAGAAGGATCGCGCGATGATCTGGGAGGTCGATGTCGCGACCGGCCAGCATCGGGTGTTCGCGAGCGGCATCCGCAATCCCGTCGGCATGTCCATAGAGCCGCAAACCGGCGTGCTCTGGGCGGCGGTGAACGAGCGCGACGAACTCGGCAGCGACCTTCCGCCCGATTACCTGACGAGCGTGAAGGAAGGCGGCTTCTACGGCTGGCCCTACAGTTATTGGGGGAAGCATGTCGATGTGCGCGTAAAACCGCAGCGGCCCGATCTCGTGGAAAAGGCCATTGTGCCGGATTACGCGCTCGGAAGTCACACTGCGTCACTCGGGTTGACCTTCGCGGAAGGCAGCCGACTGCCCAAGCCCTTCGCGAACGGGGCGTTCATCGGCCAGCACGGCTCGTGGAACCGCAAGCCGAAGAGCGGCTACAAGGTGATCTTCGTGCCCTTCGAAAACGGAAAGCCGAACGGGATGCCCGTCGACGTGCTGACGGGTTTCCTCAGCCAGAACGACGAGGCGCTCGGGCGCCCCGTGGGCGTGACCTTCGACAAGGACGGTGCGCTGCTCGTCGCCGATGACGTGGGCAATGTCGTGTGGCGTGTGACAGGTGCAGGCGCGGGGCAGAGCGCGAAAGCAGATTAACCGAGGCTTTTCGGATCCCGGTGAGCAAGAGGCGTCATAAAACGGCAACTTGTTTCACCGGGGCTCTCATTTCTCGCCATCGCGCAATTGACGCGAGCCGCCAAAACGCCCTATCTATGGCGTTTAAGAGAGAAAGCGCCTTGTCATGAGCAAAAGAACCTATCAACCGAGCAATCTGCGCCGGAAACGCAAACACGGCTTCCGCGCCCGCATGTCTACCAAGCAGGGCCGGGCGGTGCTGTCGCGCCGTCGCTCGCGCGGACGCACGAAGCTCTCGGCTTAAGCCGTCGCGAAAGCGCCCGCGGCCATGGAAACGCTGAAGACGCGCGCGGAATTCAAGCGCGTTCAGAAGGGCCGCAAATGGGTGACGCCTGCGTTCATCATGCAGGGCCTCGCGCGCGCGGACGCCGAAAACCAAGGTCCGCGCTTCGGATTCACCGTGTCGGGAAAGTCGGTCGCCGTTGAAGGCGAGGGCGGCAGGAAAAGGGGCAAGGCCGTCGACCGCAATCGCGCGCGACGCCGCCTCAAGGAAGCCGTTCGCCTGACTTTCGGGGAAGCCGCGCTGCCGAATCTGGATTACGTGATCATTGGCCGCGCCTTCGCGCTGACCAGAAAATTCGAAGATCTACTTGCGGATATGCGGCGTGCATTCCATAAAGTGGGCCAGCCGGCGCGCGCCGACAAGGAAAATAACCCTGCCCCGTGATCGCTGCGCCGCAAAAGCCGGATTGTCTTCCCACGAAGTCGGGAACCGGCTAAAGCGATTTGGCCGAACGGGTTGGCAGTCTTTCTTCGATCGCGTGGCGCGCATCGAACGGTTCTTCTGAGCGGGTTCATGGACAACAACAGAAACTTCATCATCGCGATTGCGCTTTCGCTTTCCGTGCTGCTTGGCTGGCAGTTCCTTTACATGAAGCCCGCATCGGACAAGGCGCGCCAGCAGGCCATCGAGGCGCAGCAAAAAGCCGCCGAGCAGGGCGCGGACCCCGCAGCAGCAGCGGGCGCGCCGATCGCTCCGCGCGCGTCGTCGGCGATCCCGGTGCCCACGACGCCGAAATTCATGTCTCGCGAGGCCGCTGTCGCCGACAAGTCCAAGCGCATCGCGTTCGACACCTCTTCGCTCACCGGCTCGATCAACCTCAAGGGCGGCAGCGTCGATGATGTCGTGCTGAAGCAGTATCGGCAGACGGTCGACCCGAACAGCCCGCCGGTCACGCTTCTTTCGCCAGCGGGCAGCCCCGAACCCTTCTATGCCTATACTGGCTGGTATACCGACCAGGCGGACATTCCCGTTCCCGGCCCTGACACGGAGTGGAAGCAAGAGGGCTCGGGCGCTCTTGCTCCGGGCAAGCCCGTCACGCTGACGTATGACAATGGCAAGGGCCTCGTCTTCAAGCGCGCGATCGCGCTCGACGAGCACTACATGTTCACCATCACCGACACGGTGGAGAACAAGTCAGGCAAGCCTGTCACGCTTCGGCCTCGCGCCGAGGTGGCGCGCCTCTACGAGCCGACGAACCTTTTCGGTTATTCCGTGCTGCATGAGGGGCTGATCGGGCTCTTCAAGGACGCGGGGCTGAAGGAATTGACCTATTCAGCCGCGATCAAGAATTTCGACCCCGCAGCCGATAACGGCAAGGGTGCGTCGAAGGAGATTATCTCCGACAAGGGCGGCTGGCTCGGCTTCACCGACCAATATTGGGCGGCGGTGCTCGTTCCCGACCAGTCCAAACCTCTGACGGCCCGGCTCTTTGGCACGCCGCAGAAGGATTTCTTCGTCGAATTCAGCGAAAATCCGGTCACGGTCGCTCCGGGCGCCGCCGAAACCTTCACGAACAAGCTGTTCGCGGGCGCGAAGCAGGTCGCGCTCGTCGATCAGTACATGGAAGACAACAAGATCGACCGCTTCGACAAGCTCGTCGACTGGGGCTGGTTCCCCTTCCTCACCCAGCCGCTTTATCATCTGCTCAACTGGCTGTATCAGCATGTCGGCAATTTCGGCATTGCGATCCTTTTGACAACGGTTCTCGTCAAGCTTCTGTTCTTCCCGCTCGCCAACAAGTCTTATTCGGCGATGAACAAGCTGAAGATGCTTCAGCCGGAAATGAAGAAGATCCAGGAGCGCTTCAAGGACGACAAGCCGCGCCAGCAGCAGGCCATGATGGCCCTCTACAAGAAGGAGAAGGTCAATCCGGCTGCGGGCTGCCTGCCGATCCTCGTTCAGATCCCGGTGTTCTTCGCGCTGTACAAGGTGCTGCTCGTTTCCATCGAGATGCGGCATGCTCCGTTCTACGGCTGGATCCACGACCTTTCCGCCCCCGATCCGACGAATATCTTCACTCTCTTCGGTCTCATCCCGTGGTCGCCTCCGCATTTCCTGATGCTTGGCGCGCTGCCGCTCATCATGGGCCTCTCTATGTGGCTCCAGATGCGGCTGAACCCGACGCCGCCGGACCCGATCCAGCAGAAGATCTTTGCCTGGATGCCGGTGCTGTTCACCTTCATGCTCGCCCCCTTCCAGGCCGGCCTGATCCTCTACTGGACGTGGAACAACATCCTGACCTTCGCGCAGCAGGCGCTGATCATGAAGCGCCAGGACAAGACCATGGACCTGCTCCAGCAGATCGGGCTCAAGCGCTCGAACGGCGCTGCAAAACATGGATCTCATGAGGCCGCTCACAGGCCGAAGGCTGAGCCGGTTCGTCCGGGCAAGGCCGCCGACGGCAAACCTTCGTCCGTGCCGCCCGCAAAGGCCGAGGTGACGGCGCCTGTTGCAGAAGCCGCCGAAGCTAACGAGGCCGCACCCACGGCGGCGGGCGAACAGGCCGTGATCGACAAGCCGCAGCAGACCGATTCCGCAACCGCACGACCGGCTGCGCAGGCTCCCGTCGCGCCAAGAGGCAACCTCGCGAGCAAGAAGTCCGTCAAGCAGCGCGGCAAGAGCGGCCGCAATCGCCGTCCCGGCCGGTAACGGCGGATGACGGCAACCGACGAGGAAAACCACGCGCGGGAACTGGCAGCCCGCGCGGAGGCGCTGTTCAAGGCTCCCGCCGAGTTCGTGCTCGGCGTGACCGATGTTGCGGCGCTTCCGGCTGGCGAACGGCCGGAAGTGGCGTTCGCCGGGCGCTCGAACGTGGGCAAATCGAGCCTGCTCAATGCACTCCTGTCGCGGCGCAATCTCGCGCGCGTCTCGAATACGCCAGGGCGCACGCGCGAGGTGAATTACTTCGCGGTCGGCGATGCACTCTATGTGGTGGATATGCCCGGCTACGGCTACGCCAAGGCTCCCAAGGCTCTCGTGAAAGGCTGGACACAGCTCATCCATGACTACCTTCGCGGACGCCCCCAGCTCAAGCGCGTGATGCTTCTCATCGACAGCCGCCATGGTCTGAAGGCGTCGGACAAGGAAATCATGACGCTGCTCGACAAGGCGGCCGTGTCCTATCAGGGCGTGCTGACAAAGGCAGACAAGCCGAAGTCCGGCGATCTGGCGCAAGTCATTCGCGAGACGGAAGCCGTGATGCGGACCCATCCCGCCGCCCACCCCGTCGTCCTTGCCACCTCTTCGGTCGAAGGCTCGGGCATCGAAGAACTGCGGACAGCAATTGCAGAATTTTGTTAATCTTTCATTAATACTTACGAAACCTTGCCGCCCTCAAGATAAAGCGATCACGCAAACGTGATCATAAGGGTATTTACAACCGGCGATTTTCCGAGGTTGGTGTAACGACGGCTGGGCAGAGCGCTCGCGCGTCCGCAACTCATCGCCAAATATCCCCTGTAAAACAGTAAGTTAAGCCAAGTGCTTGCGCCTTTGGAGGCGCAGCGCCGAATTCCTCGCGCGCCGATCAGGGAAACCTGTAAGGGTGAATGGCGAGACAATCTCCGCGTGCAATTCCCATGTCTTTTTTTTCGCGTTTACCGTATTGTTCAATCAGAAGTTGCACAAAACTTCCTGTGTTCGGTTGGTCTGTAATGCGTGGTGTGATCTGTAAAAGTAAATGTAAAATTGAGTGAGATAGTAATGGCACGTCAAAACCAAAACAAGACGGCGGAGCCCACTGCAGTAACAGTAGCCTTCACCCTGTCCCTTCTCGCCAGCGTCAGCACCATCGCAATAGCCGTATGCCTGTCGCCGGCTCACGCGCAAAGCATCTCTTCCGGCGGTGTGGATTGGACCTCCACCAATTCGACGAACGGGGGAAGCACCTTTTCAAAAAAGTCCCAGCTCTATAACGGCCAGGTTATCGGCACCGACAGTTCGGGTTACACCACGACACTGCAAGGTTCGGGCGTAACGTCGTCGAATGGAGCGGCGAGCGCTTCTTTCGGGGCCGGCGGCGTCTCCGTGTCGAACGGTACGAACGTCACCACCGTCGGGCCGACTTCCGTTACGACGGGAACCGTCTATGCAGATACGTTCAGCGGAGGCACCCTCGCCACGAACAGTGTGAGCACATCTTCGCTTTCAGTGTCGAACGGGACAAACGCCACGACCATCACGCCGACCTCGGTGACGACGGGCACGCTGAAGGCGACCACGCTCGACGTGGACAACTTCAGCGCAACGAACATGTCGGTTACCAATGTCAATGCGACAGGAGCGATTTCAGCCACATCGCTGACCACGACCGGAGCCGTCACCTCGGGTTCGGTAAACACTGGTATCGTGAATGCCACAACCGTGAACGCCTCGACATTCAACGGCGGCGCCTTCAAGGGGCAGTCGCTCACGGTGACGGACGGCACGAATACCAGCACGGTTCTGCCGGGTTCCATTTCAACCACCGGAACCCTGAGTTCAGCCTCTCTGTCGACCGGCGCGATCAATTCGGACAGCATCACAACGAACACGATCACGGCGAACACGTTCAACGCGACCAATCTCGGCACGTCGAACCTCACGGTGTCGAACGGCACGAACACCACCACGATCACGCCGACATCCGTTACGACGGGATCCATCAACACCGGGACGCTGACGACGGACCATATCTACATCCAACACCCTGGTGGAACGAACTACATCGATCTGAATGCCAGCGGCGACGCGGCGACCTTTCAGGGCATGAAGCTCACGGTCACGACAGCAGACGGATCGAGCTATACGAAGGTGGTCGACGGGCATGTCGAGGTTTCGGACAAGCTCACAACCAAGGATCTGACCGCGACCGGAACCACGACGCTTTCCAACATCAAGGTGGCCAGCGGAGGTTCCGTCGATATGGGCCGGGCCGTTGTGCATAATGTCGCGACGCCGCTCGTCGACACCGATGCCGCGAACAAGGCCTATGTCGATGCGGTTTTCAGCAGTGTGAACCAGAATGCGGGCTTGCGTTCCGCGAACCGTCGGATCGACGAAACGCAGGAAGGCGTCGCCATTGCGCTCGCGCTTCAGCAGCCGATCTTTGCGCCGGGGCAGAACTTCGCGGTGCGGGCCGGTTGGGGCAATTTCGAGGGCGAAAGCGCGTTCGGCCTCTCGGGTGCGGGCATCATCGGCCGCGATGTGTTCGGGCCGGGGACGCTCGTTGCGCTCGATGGCGGCTTCGGTGTCGGCGCGAGCAGTGGCGTCATGGCGGGCAAGGCGGGCGTCACATTCGGCTGGTGACGAGCGCGGACGAAGACGCGCCGCGCATACCGGACGCGATCCTCCCACGTTCGCCCGACACCTGAAAACATCTTTAGGTTGTGCCGCGCTAACGAAAATGAAGGCTTCAAGACCATAAGCTTGGCTCGCCGTCCGGGCAACGGCGCGTCAACACTGTGCTGCAATCATCAAATGCGGGACGTCGTTTCGAGCGACGGGCATGTCATGAAATCCACCTTGTTTCGAGTTGCCTTATTCCGTGCCGCCCTGTGCTCTGCCGCCATCTTCTGCGCGAACGAAGCGCTTGCGGAGGGCAAGGGAGCGCCCCTCGCCAAGCGCTCTCCCGAGACGGCCACGAAACCTCAGCAGGGCGCAGGCGTCGACGGCGTCCAGCTCGCCATGCTGATCAAATCCACCGTCATCGCGCTCCAGCACGCCAACCAGACCGGCAATTATTCGGTCTTGCGGGATCTTGGAACGCCGCTTTTTCGCGAGCGCTTTGATCAGGTCAAGCTCTCGGCGATCTTCTCGGGCCTGAGAGGAAGAGGGGTCAATCTCAGCCCGGTCCTCTTGCTGTCGCCGAATCTGACGAAGCAGCCCGAACTGACGGATCAGAAGCAGCTTCGCGTCATCGGCAATTTTCCCACGCAACCGCTTCAGATCAAGTACGAACTCGTCTTCCAGCAGATCGACGGCGTCTGGCGCGTGGACGGCGTGTCGGTTGAGGCCGTCGCCGCCCAGACGACGCAGGCCGGACAGACAAGCGGCGGGCCGTCGCTGGCCGCGCAGATGCCCGCGCCGGGCAAACCCGTCGCCAGCGCGAAGTCGGGAAAGAAGGCGGTACAGCAGCAGAACTGAGGCTCGAACCGCACGCAACCGAGGCGTGCATAACCCCGGACACCGGCCCTTTCGTCTTGAAGTCGCGCCTCCCGGCTATTAAGAATGGCTCGCGGACTGTGGATGGTCGAGGTGTGCCCGTGAGAAAGTATAGCCTGAGCCTATGTTGCGCGGTGGCGCTCGCGATGGCCCCGGTCGCGGTCCTGGCGCAGCCGGCGGGACAGCAGCAGACGCAGTCTCCTGACGAACTGCGCCTGATCCTCATGATCCGCAATGCGATCGTGGCGCTCAATCAGGCGAACATCACCGGCAATTACTCGGTGCTGCGCGATCTCGGCACGCCCACGTTCCAGCAAACGAACAATCCGGCGAAGCTTGCCGAAGCTTTCGCGACCTTGCGAAATCGCAAGATCGACATATCGCCTGTCATGTTCTTTCCGCCGCGGCTCACGGCGCAACCGGCCATGCTGGAAGGGCAGGTGCTCCGCCTGACGGGGTTCTTCGCGACAACACCCGAGCAGGTGAATTTCGATATCGCGTTCCAGCTTGCGGGCGATCAATGGATGCTTGCGGCTATCGCGGTCAATGTCGCGCCTCCGGGTGAGGGCCAGCAGGCGGCGACCATGAACGAGGCTCAGGCGCAGCGCACAACCGAGGCAAAGCCCATCAGGATCGACCTGAACCAGCCCGCGGGCGTTCCCGCGCAGCAGCCTCAGAAGAAATCGCCACCGCCCCCCAAAAAGCCGAAGCCGGAACAGTCTGCGGCACCGCAGCAACCTGCGCGGCCCGCCCCCCAGCAACAGGCGGCCCCCGCGTCGGCGCCGTCCGGTCAGGCTGCCGCTGCGGCGGAGCAAACGCAGGCGGAGGCGGCGTCCGCCCCGGCACCGGCGCCCAGCACCGTCTGGACCCCGTTTGGCCGCTGACGTGAAGCAGAAACTCTCATGCGCGGTCATCTGCGCGTTCGCGACCGTCGTCTTTTGTTTTGCCGCCGGCGCGGAGAATGTGACCGCGCCAGCCGCAGAACCCAGGGAGGCAAAAAAGGCGTTTGGAGCGATCAAGGCTCCGCCAGCGCTGCCGCCGCAGGCTATCGGCCGTTATGATCTCGGCTGCGTCGCGGGTGCGCAGCGAATTCCGGTGAACGGCGATGCCTGGCAGGCGATGCGCCTGTCGCGTAATCGCTACTGGGGCCATCCCGCTCTCATCTCCTACATCGAGACGCTCGCGCGCGACGTGAAGCGCCTCGACGGCCTTCCCGGCATCCTCGTCGGCGACATGGCGCAGCCGATCGGCGGGCCGCTTCTCGGTGGGCATGCGAGCCATCAGAGCGGCATCGACGTCGACCTCTGGTATAATCTCATGCCCGCGCGGATATTGTCGGCCGAGGAGAGGGAGAAGTTCGCCGCCACCAACTTCGTCGACCAGACGACGCTGACGGTCGATCCCGCACGCTGGACCGACGCGCAGACGAAGCTCGTCAAGCGTGCCGCCTCCTATCCTGAGGTTGCGCGGATTTTCGTGCATCCAGCCATCAAGAAAGCGCTATGCGACAGCGCAGGCGGCGACCGCGCATGGCTGCAAAAAATTCGTCCGTGGTACAAGCACGATGACCATCTGCATGTGCGCCTGAATTGTCCGGCGGGCAGCCATGGCTGCGTCTCGCAGCCCGCAACCAAGGCGGACGACGGCTGCGGCGAAGAACTCGACACATGGTTCAGGAAGCTGCGCGCGCCGCGTCCCAAACCGTCCGGGCCGCCGAAACCTCAGCCCAAGCCGAAGCCCATGCTCGTCACCGATCTGCCGGGCGAGTGCCAGGCGTTGCTCGATGCAGCCGAGAGCGCCGAAAAAGCCGGGACGCCGGGCGCGCGATAAGGATCGGCGCTGGCTTTGCGTGTGCGGGATGGGTTGGAAGCCATGTTGCCGTGGGCGCCTTGGACCGACGCCCGGAGACTTGCGGAGCGCTGCGCCGATGCAGCGATGTGTCGGACTGTACCAGTGTTGTCAAATCGGCCTCCTTTCAGTCGGCATGGATCTGACGCGGCAAGCTGATCGACGGCACGAAATCCGCAGCGTCGTGTCGTGTCCGATTTGCGGCATGCGCCGTGGACCAGGCGACCGGCGCGATCTGTTTGAATCATGAGGACGGCTGCCCAACACGGTGCGGCCCGGAGCCCGCTCCGTCTGCGCTCCGCAAGGGGCGAGGCAGGATAGGCGATGTTGAAATCGTAGCGCTCCATCGTTGCGCTCCGCTTCCCGATGGCAGGCCGCCCGTCAGCTTCTCGGCAGCTTGCGGCGAGCCGTGGCTTTCGGTGGGGGCGACGCGGGCGCTTCCCCGCCGCTTCGACTGCGCGCGGGCTGGCGGGCCTTTCTCGGTGTCGGCGCGGGGGCTGGTGGCGGGGCCGCCTCGCTGGCCCGAGCTTTTGCCGGGCTGGAATTTCTTTGTGTTTCGCCGGGGCGCGAAATGGTTTCGGAGCGTTGCCTTGACGCGCTCTTTGGCCTCGAACCGGCGTCCAATTCGCTCGGAGGGGCCTTTGCCGTTCGCCGGGCATGCGCCTTTTCGGATGTCTCGCTCGCGTCGTCGACCCGCCCGCTTGTCCTGGTTCTCGCGGGCGGGGCGGTAGTTGGCGCTGCCTCAGAAGAGGCGGCGATATCGTGCTTGCCCACCCCGGGAGACCGGCGCGTTCGCGGTGCGGCGCCCGTCGCTTCGGCGGCAAGCGCCCTTTCGGTTGCATCGGGTGTTTCGGACCGCTTTCGGGCGCGAGCGACGCGGGGTGCCTTTGCCGATGCGATGCCAGCGGGCGCGTCTGCGGCCGGATTGTCCTTGGCCTTGGGAGTTTGGGGAGCCGGTCGTGACGCGGACGGAGCCTTGGGCGCTTTGCGCGAACGAACAGCAGGCGGGATCACCTCCGCGCCGGTCCCGGGTGGCTGGGTCTGCTCTCTGGCCCCCGATGCCGCTTTCTGCCGCCGTGCCCCCGTTTTGCTTTCTCTAGCGTCATGCCGCAAATCGCGACGCTTCAGACCTGTATCGTCGATCAACGTGTCTGCGTCCGATCGATGCCGATTCGATGCCGGCCGATCCGGGAACGCCATCGCCTCGGCTGCAAGCGGCCTGGGTTTCTCGTCCGCGTCGCCCCAGGATCCCATCAAAACGTAGTAAAGCAGCTGCTCGAACTTCGGCCGGAACTCCGCGATAATGGCCTCCGGGTCGGGCACCATGGCGGCATCGGTGATCAGCCCGAACTGCACCATGTCGTTGAAGGACAGGATCGAAACGCCCATGCCGATGTCGCCGGACTGCGGCACCCAGAACATGATCTGAGAGATTCTCGCGCCGCCGAGATACAGCGGTTCCTTCGGTCCCGGCACGTTCGTCATGACGGCGGTGGCGCGCTTCATCAGCATGTTGAAAAGCCGGTCCTGCACGATCTGCGGCGCGTGACCGATCACTTCCAGCAGGCCGAGGGTAACAGGCGGTTCAAGCGACTGCTTCAGCGCCTGCATGCGGCGCTGAACCTCGGCGAGGCGCACAAGCGGATTCTCGATTCCGGCCGGAAGCTCGACGCCGACAAGTCCGAAACGGTTGCCGAGCTGACCCGCCTCGTGGCTCTGGCGCATGTCCACCGGTATGAACGCGCGGATTTCAACGCCGTCGGTATCGTCGCCCTTCGCCTTGAGATATTCGCCGAGCGCACCCGCGACCGAGGCGAGCAGCATGTCGTTCAACGTGCAGCCGAGCGCGTGGCTCACCGCCTTAACCTCCGGCAGCGGGATCGGATCGGTCCACGCAACGCGCTTGTTACCGGACGCCTTGCCCTTGAAACGCGTCGGACTGTCTTCCGGCATCATGAGCAGCCAGCCCAGTTCGCCCGCCACGCCCGCGCCGAGCCGCGCTGCCTGGGTGGGGTTTTGCGCCAGCGCTGCGGCTTCCTTCCAGAGATCGACGCCCGCGCCGAGGCTGCGCTTCAAAAGCCCGAGACCGGGCAGGGGGATGCGAAAACCGGCTTTTTGCTCCCGCGTCCCGGTCCAGACCGAACGATTGCCGCCGTCGGTGATCGAGAGCATGACGCCCACCAGCGCCATGCCGTCCCCGATGGCGTGATGGACACGAAGGACGATCGCCGCGCCGCCTTCATAATCCTCTACGAGACGAATCTGCCAGAGCGGGCGGGATTTATCGAGCGGCTCAGAGGCGAGGCTTGCGATGTAGCGCTGAAGCTCGGCCTGCCCGCCCTTGCCGGGAAGACGTACGCGCTGGATGTGCCGCGCGCGGTCGAACCATGGGTCGTCAACCCACCAATAGTCGTTCGAACGGGTCTCGACATGCTGCCGAAAGCGGGGGATCGCAAGGAAGCGCTCGGCCAAAGTGTCTTCCAGCGTGTTGAGATCGAGCGGCCCCTCAAGTATAAGTACACCTACAATGACCATCGGGTTGGATGGCCGGTCCATTCGAAGCCACGTGGTGTCTACCGCTGAGACGCGTTCCGCTTTCGACATTGGCGGGGACCCCTTGAGGTTTTAAATTGCGTTCATGCGTCTTGTACGAAGCCTTCATGCGCCGGCGGGCAACGATCATCCAAAATGGGCGACGTTTCTTAGTAAATACATCACAAAGGAAAACGATTGACTACCAAGAACGAGATTGCCAAGCGCATTGAATCGCTTCTCGACGCTTCGGCTGAGCTTAGGGCGCGGCTTGCGGCACGGCCGCAGGGTGAAGCTGCTCGCGATGCTCTGCGGCTGTGGCAGGCGGAACGCCTTCAGCGTGAGCACGCCCATATCGTGGCTAATCCGCTCTACACCAAGACGGCGACGTTTTTCCTGAGCGATATCTACGGTCCCAAAGACCTGAGCCGCCATGAAGAAGAAGTGCGGCGCATCCTTCCTGTGATGAAGGCTGTATTGCCTGAAGCGGGGCTTGAGACCGTGGCCGATGCGATAGAGGTCAATACGATTTCGGAGTCGCTCGACACCGACATGCTGGAGGCGCTTGGGCAGGGCGTTTTTGCGCTGGACATCGACAAGTGGGTGGCGGCCTACAAGAAGGTCGGGCGCCGCGCCGACCGTGAGCGCCAGATTGCGCTGATCGCGAGTCTGGGCCGTTCGCTCGACCGGCTGACGCGCAAGCCGTTCATCGGCACTGCGCTTTCAATGATGAAGAAGCCCGCCGAGGTCGCGGGTCTGGCTGAACTGCAAAGTTTCCTTGAGCGCGGCTATGATGCCTTCCACTCCATGAAAGGCAGTTCGGCTGCATTCGTGCGCGGTGTCACAGAGCGCGAGACGCAGTTGATGAACGAGTGGCTTCCGAAGGAAGGCGCGGGGGCGCTTTGATCGGCGGCGGCCCATCGTTTTGCATCGGATTGGCCGGGCGCGCGCAATCAAGATCTTTCTTGCTGAGAGCCTCACCTGAATGGTCCAATAGTGATTCAGTATTGCATGACCTAAAGAAGGTTGATCTCTTTACGCATCTTGGGGTCAAGACCGTCGCGAATGCGCTCAATGGAAGATGATCGAGGAGATCAGGCGCGAGCTTCGACAGGCTGTGGCGCCATTACAAGAAAAGTTGCCGGTAGATCCGTTGCGGACCTGCCCAAGATCGTGGCTCCATTGATGGTCGAGGTCACCGGAGACTTCGCACGAGCGCGAATGTCTCGTCTGCCCCCTTCCGACGGTGAAGTTTCTCGCGGGCGATCAGTGGCCCGCCGCCGTGCGCCAGCAGCGCGAGGCGACGAAAGAATACCTCTGCTTGATGCGCCGCCACGACACTGAATTAATCTGTGTGCGTCCATGAACAGAATGGAACATGCGGGAGAAAAATTGAGCGATGCAAGGGCAAAACGCCCTGCTTTGCAGTGTGGGTGCAGAAAACCTATGTTCGCCCTACGTTCCCCCTTGAATCCCCATGGCATCAATGTTAAACCCCGTGAAATGCCAAAAACTTGGCAATTTACCCATTGGGGCGTAGCCAAGCGGTAAGGCAGCGGATTTTGATTCCGCCATTCCCAGGTTCGAGTCCTGGCGCCCCAGCCATCTAGATGATGGGCGATAATCATCATATAAATCAATCCGCTAGACGAATTGCTTCGGCCCTTGCGACCCCATCTGAGACCCCAAACTGCGACCCCACGGCCTTCACCTCGGCAAAACGTCTCGTCAAAAACTCCAGAGATGCGCCGAGAGGGCCTGCACATTAGGAACATCTCGATGGCCGAACATCCCAAGCTGACCGTAAGAGAGTATGTGGCAAAATACTGGCCGGGACTTGAAGCGTTATTCACCGACGCCGACGCGGCGTTCCGCGAGATGACGCAAGAAGCGAACACCGAAGCCAGCCGTTTGGGGATGCCCTTGGCTCCCGATGGCCGTTATGTGCTTACCCTTTGGGACCTCGCTTCAGCCCGCGCGATCTAGGATAAAGGGAGGAGCGGCGCTTCGATTTTCGAACCCGCTCCTTCGACCTTCCTGCGGTATCTATGCCGCCTTTTTAGCGTCTAGCTTGATGCCCTTGTCGGTGATGATGCGATAAACTGAGGAGCGGCCAATACCAAGCTTGCGGGCGACATCCGTGGGCGACATCCCCGCACGAAGCATCGACTCCACTTCTTCGCCCTTCGCTAGCGCGGTCGGCTTCCGGCCCTTGTACTTGCCATCCGCCTTGGCCTTCGCGATGCCTTCGCGTTGCCGTTCCAGCATCATCGCCCGCTCAAACTCCGCGACACTGCCAAGCACCTGCAACATGAGCCTGCCTGTCGGCGTGGTCGTGTCGAGGTTCATCGCGAGGATGTGCAAGCCCGCGCCCTTCGCTTCGATCCCAGCCACGATGTCCAGAAGCTCACGCACCGACCGCGCAAGGCGGTCCAGCTTCGTGACCGTCAGCACGTCCCCTTCGCGAAGATAGTCCAGCGCCGCCGCAAGCTGCGCTCGCTCAGCCACGCTCGACACCTGCTCCACAAAGAGCTTCGTGCATCCCGCCGCCTCAAGATCGCGGCGCTGCGCGTCCAGCCCTGCCACCTGTTCTGTCGTGGACGTTCTCGCATATCCCACCGTCAGCATCTCCACGCCTCCCATTGTGTCCCACACGGTTTTAAGATGTTTAGCTGAAGCTGTGCCAAAAATCAAGAAAAGACTTGTGTGGGACACTTTTGATGGCTCTTTGGGACGAGTCATTAGGGCTTGGTCTACTGGATCACGGGTAGGCGCGCGGTTGCGTTTCTTTAAGGGGCTTCCAATCGGAGGCAAGCTTCTGCGCTTCTTCAAGCTGAGAAGCTGTCATCGCCCTGGTGAGGGCTTCCCGCTTTTGAGAGTAGCCCTTCCTCTCGGACTCATCTCGGGCGTTCGTCGCGGCGAGATTGAACCACATATGGGATATTACGTAGTTCTGTGGGACACCGTTCCCTTCCACATAGGCTCTGCCAAGGATGTACTGACAAGCGGGCTTCCCTTGGTTCGCACAACGCCGAGCCATTCTGATCCCCGCTACGCGGTTCTTTTCCACGCCAAGTCCATCGAGGTACATTATTGCCATTACGAACTGTGCCACCTCGTCACCATCTTCTGCGGGGGACAACAACAGCCTAGTTGCCTTGAGGTAGTCTTTGCTCTCAAACGCCAGCAACCCTTCCGTCACACCAGATACTAGGTCTCGATGAGGCTCGGCTCGGGCTGGTGCAAAAAGCGTCAGCCAACACAGGGCGGCCACTGAACAGAAGCGTCTTGATTTCATGCGACCTCACCCGTGTCGACGTTGTGTCTTTCCATCTATCGGCGAAGTCCCCAGGTCAAGCTAAAGCTAAGGCCGAAGCATCAATCTCGAGGTGGAACAAGGTCGCTTCCTCGCTATCGCTTCAATCATCCAGCGTTTACGAAAAATTTTAAGGGAGAAAGTGAATGGTACCGGCGCGCTAACGGGAGCGCTCGCAACAAGCCTAACAATCGTTCCCCTCCCCCTTACGTAGTGTAGCTTCAGCGCGACCTTCGATGCTGTACGTGGCGTGTTCCTGAGAACAGCATAACTTGGGACGATATTCCCGAACGCGCAATCAGCAAGGCACATGCATGGTCGCGCGAGGGGGCACGGGGGGTCTTGTGCGCCTGCTCGAAATATTGAATGGAGTCTTAAACGACCACACCAAAACATTCTGAGGTACTCTTGATAAGTCAGGGATGATGGGCTGATGGTGATCTCACACCTTCACTTCCCCTCACTCCCATCCACGGCCACCTTGAGGTTACCAGCATGGTCTCCTTAATTCCCCTTCAAGGTGAGAGGAGGTAATGATGCTGATGATTCCCACCTCGTACAGCACATAAATACAGCATGCTAGTACAGCATACCACTACCCATAAAATTCCTTTAGGCCATATTTTAGGTGTACCTTTAGTGAGTCTTTAATGCTCCCTTAATATACACCTTAAATAAACACCCTTATGCACATCAACCCTGGCGGGGCCTTAAACGGGCCCCTTTGCTTTTTCTGTGGAATTTCACGGGGTTATCGCCTCGCGTACCTCCGTTGATTTTATGTGACTTTTCCTGGACCGTTAGGCGATCTTATTCGTCCCCATGATCTTTGGACACCTTGGGCCTTTCCCAGCCATGTCCACCACCAACACGCCGCAACTATTCAATTTTGAGAACAACACAGTTCGCGTGTTGGAGCGAGACGGGGAACCTTGGTTCGTACTCGCATATGTCTGCCGGGTACTAGAGCTTCGTTCTGACAATGTAAGTCGAAGCTTGGCTTCAGACGAAAAGAATACCCACTATATTACAGGGGGAAATCGCGGAAATCCGAACGTCACCATCGTCAACGAGAGTGGCCTCTACTCCATCATCATGACCTCCCGCAAAGAGAGCGCACGGCGCTTCAAGAAGTGGGTCACATCTGAAGTCCTGCCGATGATCCGCAAAACCGGCATGTACGTGGAGAAGGGTAAGCTCGAAGACATGTTGAGCGACCCAAGAAAGCTCCGCCATCTGGACGCGGCTCAATTCAGCATCTTCCACACCGCACGGGTAATGACGCTGTGCTGCGGCCTGGCGGAGCTTGGTGAACATGCACCGCCGAAGTTCGGGGGCCAAAGGCTGAGACGGTGTGGATAAAGGGTCATCAGCGTAGCGTGAGACTAGGCTGGACGGGCGAAAGGGACGGAGAGAAGGGCGTGAAGGGTCCGAGCAAACGCCCGTGGAAACTCGCTCTGTGCAGGCTGCACGTACCATGGCGAAGAGCATCAAAAGAACCGCGTGACAGGCCGGAATCTTCCGATGGAATCGAGGTGACGCCCGCCATGATAGAGGCGAGCGCTAATGTCATTGCTGACGCGCTAGATGGGTTTGTTTCTCGGAGTTCGACGGCGAACCAGATGTGGGCAGTTTTGGTCTTTGAGGCAATGCTTTCGAAGACCTCAGGTAAACCCAAATATGAATTGCGTATTGACCGAGACATTCGGCTTGCGCGCGGTATTTGGAGAACTCTGAAAGTACGTTTTTCCTTTTTAGATTTTTTGCTCTTGGATTGTTATTCCAGTAGTTTGGCTCTACTGAGAACTCTAAACTGTCTGTATTTAGTAGTATATGCAATGGAGCATGCAGAGCATCGTTCCTTTTGTTAGATAGTTTGTCGACCTCATTCAGGAGCCAGACTATTTCATCTGATGTGTGATCTTCTTTCGAGTTAAACATCCTCCAAGACGCTACTGCCGATCTTAGCATATCCCTCTGAGCACGGTCACTTGGTGTGGAATTCCAGACGGCCAGCGGAATATTAATGTTATTCGGCGACATAATCACCGCAAAGATAGTTGCCATACTATCCTGCAGCGCATTCCATTCTCTGGTTAGATACCCTATTTCGGATGCGACCGAACGGAAAGCATCGTTGAATTCCGAACGTGGAACGTCTCGGGCACCACGTCTTTTTGCTTCTTCTGTCATGCGTAGTCCTTTCGTAAAACTGAACGAAAGGGAGCGCCCGTATTGCACTCTGGAACAAACAGACGCATGATACAGGGGCTATCGGCTCAAGCGGGCGCTTCCCGTTTGGCCACAGGGGTTGATGCAGTTGCGATGCATCAACCCCATAACTCGCACAAAGCAAGAACAGAGTCGAATCCAAACTATGCCTGAGTAGCAACTTCCATCGGTCGAAGAGGGAGACGAGCAGCGCCGCGCCGCACTGCTTTTGAAGTTGCTTAAGACACCGCCGACGCCACGCACACAGCGCGATAAAAAGGCGGACAGTTCGCTTGGCGAAATGGATGACGGCAAACGGCGGAAAACTTAGAAGCTTTGTGGCCCCGGGCCTAATTGATCGATGAGCCGCTTTTCATCGTCATCCTCCAAACGAGTTTGTGACTTCCCCGCCCCTTTAGGGTAAGGGCTTGAAAAGAGTGTGGCAGAGCCCTCTTCGATGCGGTCGGCTCATCTATTCGCGACCTCCAAAGGTATTTCCTCCAAAGGTGTTGCCCCCAAAGGGGTTACCTCCGTAAGTCTTGCCTCCGATCTTATCTCCATAGACGTTCTTGCCGTTATACCGAGGATGCTCTCGGTCATACTTGCCGAGGTTCTCAGGAAGGTAGGGCGTGATGGCGTTGAAGAAGTCTGAGTGACGCTCTTGAACCTGTGAGGCTCTGTTCGCCGCCTGCATCTTCGTGTCGGTCTCCATGGCGGAGCGCACAGCTTGGATGTCAGAGGCGCGAATCGCGGGGGTGTCGATGCGGACGAAGCCCCCGTTCTCGTCCTTCACGGGAACCATCACCACGCCGCCGTCCCACTTCACGACCTGGAAAATGCCGTTCCTGAGGGGAGCCAGAGAGAGGCTTGAGGAGTTCGGAATACCAAGTTCTTTAAAGCGGGCTTCGTTGTCCTTGAAGACCTTATCAAGGATTGGCTGAACGTACTTCTCATCGCCGGGAGCAATGCCTGGGGCGACAACAGCACGACCGTTGATGTAAGCGGAAGCTTTCAGGTAGCGCTCAGAGGCACGCTGAATGGCTGTGTCTTCGTCAACACCATCGGCCTTCACGTACACTTCAGCCAGCTTGATTATCCGCCTACCCATCTCCCCTTTGTTGGCTATGGTGCCACTGAAGGGGAGCCACGAGTAGTCCATAGAGGCGGCTTTGTCTCGGATTGCTTGGAGCTTACCGGCTGTCACCGAAGGGACCTGATCGTTCAAGTCCGAGGCGGCAATACGAGCCATCTCGGCTGAAGCTTCGGCTGGCGTGCGGCCACCCTCGCGGACAAGAAGTGAATAGGTCTCGTAAAAGTCCTGAACATTCTTCGGGAGGTGTTCTTTTAGGTACATCCACCCGTGTTCTCGATCCGCGATGTCGTTATACTTCTGGGCGGCTTCCTGAATGCGCGCCGCCGCTTCAGGACCGGTTCCTGTGTTGATGCCTGCACCACCCACGGCCGCGACAAGGCGGGGTATCCATTCAGGGTGCTTGACGTTGTTCTTGGCGTAGACATCCACTTCCTTATCGAAGTCCTCTCGGCCACCGTTGACAGCTCTGGTGGCTTGAAGAAAGGAAGATGCTGCGGCGTCCTTCCGATCCTTGGCCGTGAAAGAGACCGTCCGGCTTCCGTCTACTCGGTTCGGCACTGAAAAGTTATCGATAGCCGAGAAGTCCCCGTTATTGCGACGGAGGGCTTCCACGTCCGATGCCAAAACGGCACCCTTGATATCTGCCTCATCGGCATCTCCGAGGGACTTCATAGCGGCGATGCGGATGTTGTCCACGTTGCCCGCATGTCTCGGGATGGACGACAGAGGGCCAATCCTGAGGGCTTGGTTGTCCACCCCAGCACGATCACTCCCAAGCATCTCAAGGACCTGCTTTGCTTGCCTCGGGTCCTTCGCCTTGTTGGCCAGGACACCCAAAAGCAGATCGTCGATATCGTTGTACTTGAGGTCAAGGGTGCCCCCCTTCAGCCTCGGTCCGAACTCCTTGTAAACGCTCCGCATGCCGTCCGAGAGCTGTTGACCGTTGAGGCCATCTTCGATCCCGTAGGTGATGAGGAGGTCCAGCTTGGCGCTGGCGATGTCTTTGATGTAGTTGTTCTGGTTTTCACCGAGCGCCGCTTGATGCTTCTGAGTGACACCCTTTCGGAGAGCATCAAGAGACTGCCCGAAGTGGGCCAGAACGCCGGGTTGGCTCTGGAGCATCCCGACAACCGGCTTCGCCTTATCCATGACGTACTGGTCAGGATTGAAGTCAGGGGTTCCAAACTTCGGGTCTCGTTGAAGCTCGGCATCCATCTGCCCTGCAAGGTCGGTGGTGAGCTTCTCAGCCACGTCCTTGTGAACGACAGTAGCAATCAGGGGATCGGCATAGTAGGGATGCGTCCCCGCTCGGATGGCCTTTAGCTGGTCATCACTGACTGTAGCCGCCTTCCACGTCTCATATTCCCCTAGGTGCTGTTCCGTCAGGAGCTTCTTCTGACCCACTTCGTCATGAGCCATCTTGGCCCGGAGGTTCTGGTTGAAGTGTCCAAGGGCGGAAGAGAGGCGTTCCCAATCGTTATTGATTGGAGCCTGCTTGCTACCCTCAAAGGTATCTGAGGGGAGACGTGCGGGTTCGATGGGGTCCGGGGGCGCGAGGTCTCGAACCTGGATGCGGCCATTAGGCATAAGCTGCTTGGCCTCCTAAAGTGCCCTTGGGGTTCATGAATAGCTCCTGCGTTCTGGTTCCTCTTTCGAGAGTGAGGGGAAAGGGAACCACGGTTGACGGTTTGAAGTAGGTGAATGTGTCCTAGACATCGTCGGATCGCTTGGCGTCCTCGCACTCCGGGGATGGAGCGGCTTGCCATGAAAGCGCGGATTCGACCTCACCGGCCTACAGGGATCGGGGGCAAACGCTCTTCAAGGCGGGAGTGCCTGTCTCGATGTGTGTGTGAAAGCTGGCCGCTGGATCAAGCGCCCTTCGGGACAAGCTGACCACGGGCCTTAATTGGGCCCCAGCGCCTCGGTGATCGCGATCCTCTCCGACTTGCTGGGCCTCTTTACAAACCGGAGATGAGCTATTCTGGAAGCCTTACGGCTTCGATGCATGCCCGAAGCTGGTCCAAATCGGGTCCACCAGAGTACAGGCCAAATGTCATTCCCGTTCGTTTATGACCAACAACGGTAGCTATGGTGCCCTCAGGAATGCCCGCACGTTCTGCCTTGGTAATGAACCAGCGTCGGAACGAGTGGAAGTTTACCAAGCTACGGCGTCGGCCCGGGCGCGTGTCGTCTACACCGACAGTCTTCCTGTACCGCCCAAACGCTTTTACCGCTGGCATGGATCGCTCTTGCTGCGTTCCCTTCGGAGGCTCGGGGATGGAAGGAAATAGGTCCTCAAGTGGCCCCTTGTTTCGCACAAGCTCCTCCGCGAGATCAACCAAAGCGGAGTGGATAGGCACCGCCCGCTCTCCAGCCTCCCTCTTCTGGGCCTTAAAACGGAAGAGACCATCCGCACAATCTTTTACCCTAAGGGACACGATTGCGTCGATACGTGCTCCTGTAAGCGCGGCGATCCGCATGAGGGGACCGAGGGCTTCCATGTTTGGCTTTCCGGCTAAGAGATTCCTCACCTCGTCGTCCGTGAAAGACCGTTCCAGTTCATCTCGCTGCGGGCGTTCCTTCGGCAGTGATAACCCGGTCCATACGTTCTCTTCGACATGGTCCCTAGCTTTCAACCACTTCCAGTAGGCTGAGAGCGAGGAGATGTATTTGTTCGTCGTCCGGTTCGTCAGTCGTTGCCCGCCTTGAGCAGATGCCGCGATTTTGGGGAGGTCCGCAACGAACCTTCCTGCCGCCTTGCGGGTGATTGCCTCGATTGTCGGTGATACGTTGTGACCGCGTGCCCACTCGTCGAGGTAGCGTAAAGACCTCTTGTCGTCGCCCTTAGTGCGCTCTTTGCGGTTCACTTCTTGCTCGTGCCACGTGTCGACAAGCGTCAAGAGCGGAGTGGCGATCCCTAGCGCGATCTTCGAATATAGCGCAGCACGGGCTTCTCCATCCTCGCTAAATATCGGCTCTCCCGTATCCCCGCATTCGTCCACGGGAGCCCCAAGGAGTTGGTCAACACGTATCGAGATGTACTCTTCAGGGCTTATTCCACCGCACCCCTCTCCCCCATTTAGGACCGTTTCCCGCATTCTTAGGGCTTCTTCAAGGAGAGGGTCCTCGGGCGTGAACGTCGCCGCAAGCCTGATCTTCCGCTTGAACTCTTCGACAACCCCCCACTTAAGGCGGTTTGCGACCACGAGACTGTCGGTGTGAAGAGACTTCTTAAGCTTGGCTCCGAGCTTCCCCTGAAGGTTCCGTGGGACTGCGACAACCACACGCCATTGGTTGCCGTGGGGCTCAAGATAACGTCTGTCGTATCGGCTCATGGTTTGCCTGAGGCTCCGTTGAGACCCCAAGCTAGACCCCAATTGCGACCCCAATGCGACCTAGAATTACCCTTGAATTACCGGGAATAATGGCATATTGTTCGGTCTAGATGAGGTTCCTGGCGCCCCAGCCAACCCGAGGTTGCGCCTGAAAGCCGCCATAGCAAAGACT